>JADGQE010000287.1 GCA_017882055.1 Thermoflexales bacterium | reverse complement strand
CAACAACTCGCCCTTCTCGAATTGACGCGCGACAATAATGCCTGCGTGAGGCAAACTGCGCTGAAAGTGGATTTCTGCCAACGGGGCAAAGTCTTGGATGTTGTGAGTGATGACCGCACGACCTTCAACCACCGCATAGGCCAACTGCTCTTCGTCCGATAGGCCCTTGCGTCCCAATTCACTCACTGAAATCGCATCATAACCGGCCTGGCAGAAGCATTGCGCCAGGCCGGTCTACACATCTTCATCGATCAGAATCCTGGGACGCGACATGGGTTACTCGCCCAGCAATTTACCAACCATCTCGGCACCCAGATGTTGCCTCAAAGTTTCGCGCCAAACCTCAGTTGTATTGACCTGCAGACTTTGATCCACCTCGGCGCGGTGATCTTCGTAGTAACTCAGTGCATCATAGACTTGTGCCAGCGTTAAATGAGTTAGAACATCGTCTACGATTTCACGTGGCGAATAACCAGCCTGGCCGTAGCCGACAATCACATCGACCCCGACCCGCGTACCTTTGATAACCGGCCGCGGACCACAGCGGCTGTCGAGGACCTCGACATACGGATGGTGGGGCATCAGCTCTTCCGATAGGATTTCTTCCACGAGGCGAGCGGGGGCCTGGTTGCGTGTGGCGGCTCGCCGCGCGACCAGATCATACAGTGACTTAGAAAGGGGTACGGGTACGGTTTCCATGACTTCACCTCGTATTCTTCATGACCTATCAACAATTATAGCCGGGCTAAGCCGGGTAGTCAATCGAAATTCTCACAAATCGTATAACGGTGAAAACATCCAAATCAGCGCAGACGGTGAGGCGTGGTCGAGCCGGGAAGACTTGGCGGTGGTTCGCGGAACCCGCGCGTTTCGCAAGGGCGTGCTATTTACCCAAGATGCCTACGGCCCCGTGATGGTGGTGGCCTGGTGGGGGCGCCTACATCGATCCCATTTACTTGGTTAGTAACTTGACCAGCGTCCCGGCCGCGTGTGCGTGGTATCGCAACCGGGCGCACAGTGAGACCTTCTTTTCCGACCAGAAAAGCCGAGGGTTTCAATTGGATAAGAGTCACTTGAGCGATCCCGAACGCGTGGCGCGCTTGATGCTGGCCGCCTGCTTGGCCTACCTGTGGGTCATTTACCTGGGCGCCGTCACCCAGCAAGACGGCTGGCAAGCGATCATTCATCGGCGGCAGCGCTGCAACCTGAGATTGTTTCAGTTGGGCCTGCGACTTTTGGATTATTTCTTGAACCAGATCAACCGATTCCCAGCACGTTTAACTTTGTGTCAAAAAGTGTCCGGTAGTGAATATGCAACCTAACAGATGTTTCGTTGCGTTCAGCATGACAATTTGCGACTTTGCAACAGCCGTGCACCGTGCATACTTTGCCCTTGACAGTTCGCTCTTGATGCTTATAATAGTGACAAGATTCAAAGGTTATAATCTTTGAATCTTTGCAATCAATCATGTGAACGGACACCTTCAACGCCATGCCTACCGCCCTGCGCCACTTCAAAGCCGATTTTTTTAAAGCGCTGGCTCATCCGATGCGCATCAGCATTCTGGAGCTCTTGCGTGCGGGCGAAATGAGCGTCAACGAATTGCAGCTGCGGCTGGAGATTGAGTCGTCCAGTGTCTCACAGCAACTGGCCGTGCTGCGCAGCCGAAACATCGTCGAGGCCCGGAAGAACGGCACCAGCGTCATCTATCACGTGCGCGATCCCCAGGTGCTTGAATTACTGGATGTCGCGCGCCGGATTTTCAATAGTCATTTAATTGATACGCGTTCGAAGTTGGAAGAACTGGCAGACGAAGAGCCGGCGCCGACGAAACGCAAAACAACCAAACGCGCCACCAGCCGTTAAGATCAATTCGCCTAAGCCATTCAGCGCGGGGGAACACAGATTCTTTGGGGTGAGTCCGGCCAGAGCCGGTAGGGCTACTTTTGGAGCCCGAACCCGTCAGCTAACCCCGTCGGCGTGCCAAAAGCCCTCGCTCCTATCCTGGAGTCAAGGGCTTTGTTGTTATGAGACGCAGCGCACTGTATGGCTGAATCAGGTTGGAGGACCATCGATATGCCGACTAACCACATTCAATCGAAAAACAAGGCTAACGTGGAGCTGCCTCAACGCCCGCTCAACCGCACCCTGTCCGCCGTTGCGGCTAAGTTCATTGAGATTCATCTGGACACCCCGACCAAACGCGATTTGCTGGTGTGGTTTATGGCAAACCCTCACCGGCGTGTCTCCCTGTTCGAACTCGTGGATGAACTGGGCCATCCGTCTCAAACCTTAACCGACGGGCTGCGGGCGCTGAACGAAGCAGGTGTGATTCTACCGATGTATGCCGACCATTTCTGGCAGCTCACGGCGGACCCGGCGACCCGTACGATTGCCCAAGCGGCCGCCCAGCTGGTGCTGGCGCAAGCCGGGCCAGGAGCTTAGCAACGATGGATTGGCACACTGGCGATCATGTGGTTCATCCGAAACACGGGGCTGGCGTGGTACGCGGCCAACAGGCGCTCACGACTAACGGTGAGACTCGCGATTACTATCTAATCGACATGCTCACGACTCACTCGACCATCTATGTTGACCGTTTCGCCGTGGCTGATGGTCAACCGCGCGCCGCGATCACCGTTGAACACCTCCCCGCAGTGATCGCCCTTCTCGCCTCCAAACCGCACATGCTCCCGTTCAGTGCAGTCGAACGCAAGGCCTGCTATACGAGCGTCTGACTGGGTTGCAAGCGATGAACTTGGCTGAGGTGATTCGTGATCTTGCCGCACTCGACCGTCAGAATGCCGTCGATGTACATCAGACCGATCATGACCTCTTGAAGAAAGCCCGCCTGTGTCTGGGCGCCGAATGGTCACTGGCGGCGAATATCTCGATCGAAGCGGCACAGCAACATATTGCGGAGGCGTTGGATCGCGGCTTGACGCCCGTGGCTTCACCCGCTTGAAACTTATCGCGACCAGCGATAAAAGGATAGGCTATGCCCAGACTGTTTCAGAAAATTCTCAAGACCGGCCTCGTGACCGAAGCGCTCGGCCCAGACGAGGCCGAAGTGGTGGTGCTGGTCAAACAAATCAACGCAAAGACGCAGCGCTTGTTGGGTCGCGCGTTAGCGATTCGGGAAGTGGACGCCGGTTCGTGCAACGGCTGCGAGATCGAGATCACCGGCCTGACCGGTCCCGTGTACGACAGCGAACGCTTCGGAATTCATTTCGTCGCTTCGCCACGCCACGCCGATATGCTGCTGGTGACCGGCCCGGTGACGCGCAACATGGAAGTGCCGCTCCGTAAGACTTACGAAGCCACGCCTGATCCGAAACTGGTCGTGGCAGTGGGCGACTGCGCCCAAACGTGCGGCGTATTCAAAGGTAGTTACGCGGTCGCGGGCAGCGTTGATCAAATCATTCCGGTGGATGTATTTGTGCCGGGCTGTCCGCCCGAACCCGCCGATATTCTACGCGGGATTCTGGCCGCGCTGGATCGGATGCCAAAGAAATGATCTCACCCGAAAGTTACCCACGGATATGACACAGACTCTTTTCATTTTCATGGTTTCAGCCTACGCCTTTGGCGCGCTTGCCGGGCTGTGTGGGGGTCGCGGAGCGATCGGGCGCGGACTGGTCGCGCTGGGCGCAGCGGTCGGCGCGGGCGCGGGACTCGCGCTGGGTGCGGCGGTGATCGTATCGGGCCAATCGTTCGCGCTGTCGATTCCTGAACTGCTGCCGATCGCGGGCGGGCTGGCGCTGCGGCTCGATCCGCTGGGCGCGTTTTTCCTCATCGTGATCGGCGTCGGCGCGATCCCGGCGGCGATCTACGGCGTTGGCTACTCGAAAACCTATGAAGATGGGTGCGCGTCGCTGCGCCTACTCGGCGTCATGTTCAATCTGTTCCTGCTGGCGATGAGCCTCGTTACGCTGGCTGATAACGTGCTCACCTTTCTGCTGATGTGGGAAGGCATGTCGCTAACCTCATACTTCCTGGTGATCACCGAGTCAAACGAAGCGGGTACGGTGCGCGCAGGCAACTGGTATGCGGCCATGACGCATGCGGGGCTGGCATTGTTGCTGGCCGCGTTCGTGTTGTTGACGAATGGCGGGACGAGCACCTTCGCCGATCTACGCGCCGGCGCGGCAACATTACCGCCGGAAGTCCGCAACCTTGTTTTTGTGCTGGCGTTGCTCGGCTTTGGATCAAAGGCGGGCATTGTGCCCTTGCATGTGTGGCTGCCGCGCGCGCATCCCGCTGCACCCAGTCACGTCTCGGCGTTGATGTCGGGCGTGATGATTAAGCTGGGCGTGTATGGATTGCTGCGCGTCGTGCTTGACTTGCTGGGCGGCGGCCCGCTGTGGTGGGGGGCGCTGGTCCTGGGCATTGGGGCCGTCTCAGCGCTGCTCGGCGTGCTGTACGCGCTGATGGAGCACGACCTGAAGCGGTTGCTGGCATATCACTCGGTCGAGAACATCGGCATCATTTTCATCGGCGTTGGCGCGGGCTTGATTTTCCACAGTTCCGGCCTGATGGCACTAGCGGCGCTGGGCTTCATCGGCGGGCTGTATCACACCCTCAACCACGCCAGTTTCAAGGGGCTGCTATTTCTCGGCGCGGGATCAGTATTGCACGCAACGGGCACGCGCAACATGGAAGAGATGGGCGGCTTGATCAAGCGGATGCCGTGGACGGCGCTGTTCTTTTTGATCGGCGCGGCGGCCATCTCCGCGCTGCCGCCGCTCAACGGCTTCGTGTCAGAGTGGCTGGTGTTCCAATCACTGCTGGGCGGCTTCAACATCCCCGTGCCCGAAATCGCAGTGGCGATTCCACTGGCCGTTGGAATGCTGGCGCTGACCAGTGGCCTGGCGGCGGCGTGCTTTGTGAAGGCCTTTGGCATTTCATTCCTCGCCATCCCCCGTTCGCACGCAGCCGAGCACGCGCATGAGTCACCGCTGTCCATGCGAATCGGTATGGCGATCCTCGCGCTGGCGTGCGTCGCGCTGGGCCTTGCGCCGTTTGCCATCGTGCCGATGCTGGGTGGCGTGTTGGCGGGTCTCGGCGGCTTGCCCGACACCCGACCGGTCTTCACGCTCGATCTTGCAGTGCAGGCCCCGTCCGGCTTCGCTCAGATTTCACCGACATGGATCGGGTTGGGGTTGCTCATTCTACTTGCGCTTGTGCCGTTGGTGATGCGACTTGCGCGTGTCAATCGCAAGTTGCGCGTTGGCGATACTTGGGGCTGTGGGCGCATCGGCCAGACGCCGCGCATGGAGTATACGGCCGCCTCGTTTGCCGAGCCACTCCGCCGTGTGTTCGCCGAACTGTATCGTCCG
>JADGQE010000286.1 GCA_017882055.1 Thermoflexales bacterium | reverse complement strand
GAGTCTCGCAATCGCATCCAGCACGATCGCCGTCGAGCGCGTATCGGTGTTCCACGACCACCAATCGGGCACGGATTCTTCCCAGTGCATGCCGGTCGCACTGGCTTTGGCCGCGCTGACGAGATCGCTCATCAACGTATTGACACGCGACTTCTCATTCGGCTGCTCGATGTTGAAAGCCAGCGCCATCAACGCTTTGCCATAGTTGCTCAGCATCTGGCGCTTGCCATCGTACAACGCCACGAGCGAACTGGTGGGATGCTTGCCGGCTTCGGCCAGCACGTACAACACATACGCTTGCTGATTCACCTTCCACTGCGAATCGAGCTGCGTGGGAGCGACGATTTGCCTCGCCAGATAATTGGCGCCGCGTTCGATGACATTGTCGTCCACCGCAAAGCCCGATTGCTTCGCTTTGACCAGGCCGAAGACCACGTAGGTGCTGACCGTGAGATTCGACGGATCGTCGACCCACCAACCCCAGCCACCATCCGTATGTTGTTGATTGACAAGCCGTTGCAACCCCGTGCCCACTTGCTCTTTGAGATTCGCTTCGAGCGCAGCATCGGCGAGATTCAGTTCCTTCAAGGCCCGATAGGTCAACACATTCGGCAGGAAGCGGCTGACGGTTTGCTCGGTGCATTCATACGGATAGTGTTCGAGATACTTCAAGCCTTCGGTCGCAGCTGCGGCCAGCGACGGATCGATCTTCAGCGTGAGCTCGCCCTGCGTCGTGTCGAGTTTGGGCGGCAGCGCCACCACTTCGATGCGCGTGGGATCGTCCTTCGTTACATTGCCCGCCGTCGCCGTTGTTTCGGGCGTGCTGAATTTGTAGATCGGCAGATATTGTTCGGGCGGCAGACCCGCCGTCGGTTTGCTCGCATCGGCAAAGCCGCCGCCGCGCGCCGTAAACGTGAGATTGGCATACGGCGCATCGAGCACCGTCACCGGCCAATCGACACGCACTTTGTCATTCGCCGGAATCTTGACCGTCTGTTTGACTTGCCCGTTATCGATGGTGATGCCGGTGCCTTCGAGCGACACCTCAACGTCCAGCGGTGTATTCGTGTTGTTGTTAATCACCGCCCCCATGTTGAACTTATCGCCCACGATCATGAAGCGCGGCGTCACCGGGCGGATGAGCAGATCGCGGGTGCTCATCACATCGACTTGCCCTTCACCGACCAGCGTGTCTTTCGTCACGGCTTTCGCCAACATGCGCCACGTCGTCAAGTTATCGGGCAGCTGCGTCGCGATGTGCGCTTCGCCGTTCGCATCGGTCGTGACAGTTGCATTCCAGTAAGCGGTATCGGGGAAGTTGCCGCGCACGAAGAATTGCCCGCCTTCAGCCGCTGCGCCACCGCCGCCGCCTTTCGCTTCTTCCGCCAACTTCACATTGATGCGATCGACCGAGAATACCAATGAAGCGCCCGTCTGCACGCCGAGTCCCCGCTCGCCATAGAATTGATCGGCGATCGGCTGCGCCAGCGGATCGAGCAGCGACAGCACCGACAGATCGACCAGCGCCAGCGAGACTTCGCCCTGCACCGGCTTGCCCGCGTAATCGAGGACTTTGATCGTGTACGAGATCGGATCGCGCGGGCCGTAGTGCGCCGTCCTGGGATCGCGATCGGGCGTCATCGTGATCGTCAGTTCCTGCTGTTCACGGCTGACTGTGAATGACGCGTAACCCATCTTGAACGACGGCGCGAGATCGTTTTGATCGACGCCCTTGACGATGATGACTGATACAAACGCGTTCGGCGCCATGGCCGCCGTGATCGGTACTTCGATCACCGCGCTGTTGCTCTTCAAGTCGATCACTTTCGAATCGAGGATGCGTCCGCGCTCGACGGTGATCAGCGCTTTGACCACACCTTGATACGGCGACGGGATCAGAATCTTCGCCACGTCGCCGGGCTTGTAAGCTTTCTTATCGGCGACCAGCGCGATGCGATCGTTGTTCTCTTGCCGCCACGAAACGTATTCGGTGCTCGACACCCAGACATAGTTCGAGGCGCTGATCTTGTGACCCTGATCGTCGGTGCCACTCGCCACGACGCGATACTCTCCACCCGCCGGCGGCGTGAACGCGACTTGCCCTTCACCACCCTCCGTGGTCGTCGTGGATGTGGTGAACACGGCTGTGTCACTGAACGAATATGTCCAGAAGATGTTGCCCACGTCGTCCTTCTGCTGCGCGTTGAACCATTCGCGCTGATAGAACACGACATCGATCTTTTGCTGGCCCGCTGGTGCGCCTTGCCAATCGACCGAGCGCAGATCGAACGACATAGGCTTGCCCGCCGTGCCCACGTATTCGGTCGGCGCGATGCCGATGTAGTAGCGGCCTTGATGCACGATCACTTCGACGCGGCCGGCTACTTGCTGGCCGTTGATGTCGCTGACGGAAGCCTCGATGCTAAAGCGCTGGCTGCCGGTTTTCTCATCCAATTTCGCAGGCAGCGTGATCTTGAACTTACCCGTGGCGTCGGTCTTGCCTTCGCCGGAGGCCAGCACGCGGTTGTTCGATCCGCCCGTACCGGAGTAGTCGATGTCGTTCCAGTTGAAGTACCCCTGACCCTTGTAACGATCGAAGATGTAGTTCTCGCTCATCGCCGTCCAGGACACGTCCGCGTCGGCAACTGCGCCGCCAAAGTAATAATTGGCCTGCGCATCAACTTCGATCGTGTCACCTTGCAGCACTTCCGGCCTGGCCGTCGTTACATTGACTTGAAACTCCGGGCGACGATATTCGGATACCAGGAACGTGCCGTTATACGTGTTGACCTGCGGACCTTTGGCATTGGGATCGGGATTCGCAATTGGGATCTGTGCCAGAATCGAGTAGTAGCCCAGGCTGGCTTCGTTAGCCAGAGTGAAGTCGGCATGGAAAGTTCCATAGTCGTCCAGCGGCAGTGTCCCACTGTAAACCTGGTTGCCCTGCGAATCATTGATCATCACGTCGATCTGCTTGAGATTGGGATCGATCGCGTAGCGCGCATCGTCGTCCAGGCGCACGATGCCTTTGAAGTGCACCGGTTGCCCCGGTCGATACAGCGGCTTCTCAGTGTAGATATAAACGTTGTAGGGATCCGTGAAGTAACCGGCGTTGACGTTGAAGTCCCACGGCGCGATGCCGTCCGACCAATCGCTCATCGCCAGACCGAATGTGCCGCTCGCCTGACCGAGCACCACGAAACTCTGACTATTGGGGTCGCGACGTGACGGCCATTCGGCCTTGAACAGGCCCGAGGCATCCGTATGACCTGTGCCTGACGCCTGGAATTGATCGTCGTAGAACGTGATCGGTCCGGCGGTTACCGGCTGGCCCGATTGTAGATCGGTCGCCCAGACCAGGCCCTCACGTTCGGCTGATTTGTACGTCAGATTCGCATTCGACACGACTAACAGGTGACGGGTTACTCCGCCGAAGTCATTGCGGCCTTCTTCGGGCGAGGTAATGTGCAGCAGATAGATACCCGTCGTCAACGCGCCACCTTCGGCTGAAACCGGAACGCGGATCAGGCCGGGCTTGTTGAGCGCCGGCGTAACCGGCACCGACCACGTCCGAATGGGCGCGCCTCCCACGGGTACAGTGTTCTCCCATTGCTGATACCCGTTGCGTCCGACCAGCGTACCAAACTCTTCGAGGCTGACCGGATACAATTCAAAGTTCAACTGGCTGACATTGCGATAGCGCACGTAAATGACCGTGTCCGTGTAGGCGCTGTACATTCCAAAACGGCCCGGCACATCAAACCACTGTTCCGGATCGAGTTGGCGCGTCGAGAAACGCACGACCTGGTCTTTGCCCAGCTTCTGCCCCCAGCGATCGGCCACGTCCTGGCCGATCGTCACCTTAAAGTCTGACGATGGCCCGGCTGTGAAACCAAACATATAGCGATGATCGTAATCGCTGTAGTAAGTGTAGACGTTGGTGAGACTCACCGCCGGATCGAGGGTGATGTTCTTAAACAACGTTGCTTCATCCGCCGCCGTCGAGAAGTAAATTTCGAGCGCGCTGTAAGGCGCAACGCCTTTCGCGCCATTCAGCGGATCGGTCCGCACGATGCGGAAGGGCGGCACGGATTTGAATGCCCATGTATAGTCGGCTTCAGTCGCTGCGCCGCCGCCTTCACCCCTGGCGCCTTTGGCCACGATCGCAAAGTAAGTGGTATCGCGCTCCAACAGCTGCGTCGGTGTAAAGATCAATGTTTCGCCGATGAAGGTTTGTTGGGATTGCGGATCAGGTTTGCCGCCGACAGCCGGGATACTCAGCTTGCCCGCCTGGCCTACGGCGATGGGCAGCGTCACGGTAGACGTGATCCACGTGAACTTGCCTTCGATCTTCGGCCCGTCGATCGCGCCGGCATGCACTGCAAAGGCGGCTTCGGTGCTGGGATGTTCCATCGGTTGATTGAACGTCACCTGCACGGCCCGATCGAGCCACACATCCGACTCGGCATCCGTCGGCAGGGTGTTCAACACCATCGGCGGCTGCGTCTTGAAAGACCAGGCGTAGTCTTTCTGCAAAATTGCGCCGGTCGGATCCGTCAAACCCGCCGCGATCTTGGCCGTATACTGAATGCCCGATTGCATCCGCTCGCTCGGATGGAACACATAGATCGAGGTGTTCAACCATTCGCCCTTGCCCTTAACCGGCGGATTGAGCACCAACGGATCGGGTAGTTTCGTCGTATCCGAGGCAGACAAGATCGGCACGACGGGCCGATTGAACATCACGGTGATGTCCGACAGCGGATCGATGTTCGCCGATCCATCGGCCGGCAGCACCTGCGTCACTTGCAAAAAGCCGACGGCTTTGAATGTGAACACCAGCTGTTGGCCGAGTGTTTTGCCATTGGCGGCTTTGGCGGTGTCCGCCAGGGTCACATTGTAAGCCGTGCCGCGGGCAAAGCCTTGACCCGTCGGCACGAACTGCAGCGTCGTATTGTTCTCGTTCCATTTGAGCGTGCCCGGTATCTTCGGCGAAATTTGAAAAGCCGCTTCGACCGAAGCGCGATCCATCGGCTTGTCGAACACGACGACGATCGGTGATTCAGTCGCTTGCTCTTCGCCGCGCGCCGGCGCGCGATCGACCACGATCGGCGGCAGATTGGCCGCGGGGGCGTTCGCTCCCCGGTGCAGCACAACAAACAAGCCGCCGCCTACGAGCACGACGATTGCCAGGAGCACGATCAAAATCAACAGCCAACGATTCGAAGCAGGACGAGGGGGGTTAATAGCTGCCATGGGTCTCCTTAGGGCTTGTCCAGAAATTATTTTTCCATTTGATCGAGTTGAAGCATCCTGAGCGGAGTTCCGCCGCTTTTGCGGAACGGAGTCGAAGGACGCGGTACA
>JADGQE010000285.1 GCA_017882055.1 Thermoflexales bacterium | reverse complement strand
AACATCCGCCGCATTCGTGAAATAGTCGGGCCGCAAGTCAAGGTGCTGGCCATGGTCAAGGCTGAAGCTTATGGGCACGGCATGGCCGGTGTGGCCGGCGCTGCGGAACGGGCCGGCGTTTCGATGCTGGGTGTCGCGACGTTATCCGAAGCCCTGGCGTTGAATGGAATAGCCTCACTGCCGCGCCTGGTTGTCGGTTGGACGCCGGGCTGGCAAGCTGAGTTGGCGATTAAGAATGACGTTATCTGCGCCGTGGCTGATCTTGAAACCGCAGCGGATTTTGCGCGTGCCGCGCAGCACCTCGGCACGCCCGCGCACGTCCATGTCAAAGTCGATACCGGCATGGGGCGGCTCGGCCTTTTCCCGGAGGAAGCGCCCGAAGCGATTGCGACGATCGCGTCAATGCCGGGCATTGTGCTCGACGGCGTTTATACGCATTTTTCCAAAGCCGACGAAGCCGATCCTGCTTACACGTATCAGCAGTTCGAAAAGTTCCAACGCGTTCTTGACGAGGTTGCCACGCGCGGGATTAGCGTGCCCCTCAAGCACGCGTCAAACTCGCCCAGCATTTTGCGTTTTCCTGAAATGCATTTGGATATGGTGCGGCCCGGCATCATTTTGCATGGTTTGAGTCCGAGCACTGACGCCGCTTGCCCCGGCGACTTCCGCCCGGTGATGACGCTTAAGACGCTGGTGGCGCAAGTCAAAACGCTGCCGCCCGGATCGCCGGTGTCGTATGGCGGCACCTATATCACGTCAGGCTACGAGCGAATTGCCGTGTTGCCGATCGGTTATGCAGACGGCTTCCGGCGCGGGCCGAACCATTGGGGCGAGGTGTTGGTGCGGGGCCAGCGAGCGCCGGTAGTCGGTCGGGTCTGCATGGATCAGTGCATGATCAACGTGACACACATCGACGGTGTGGCACAGGGCGATGAAGTCGTGCTGATTGGATCACAAGGGCATGATCGGATTCGGGCCGAAGACGTGGCGGTCAAACTTGGCACGAGCAACTACGAGGTCACCTCGATGGTGATGGCGCGTGTGCCCAGGGTCTATCAGGTTTGAACGATGAATGACACCGCCCCGGGGCGACAATTTGCGGTTGACAACGTTGCCCCAATTGGCTACAATGATCATGTAATACTCATCAATGGATCGACGGCAGAGAAGAGTCCGGGCAGTCGTCCGGCACCGAAGGGGCAAGTCGGCAGATCGCTGAATCGACCGACGAAACTCTCAGGTTAAGCAACTCTGGCGTCGAATCTCCTGAAGAACTTCGACAGGGGACACACAGCAAAAGTGTGTCCCCTATTGTTTTCGTTCAAATTTAATTTCACGCGAGGAGCACAACATGAACATCCCAACTGATCTCAAGTACGCCAGGACCGATGAATGGATCCGCGTCAAGGGCGGTGAGGCCGAAGCGGGGCTGACCGATTACGCGCAGGGCCACCTGAGCGACATTGTGTATGTCGAACTGCCTGAAGTCGGCGCCGAGTTCAAATCAGCCACGTCATTTGGATCGATCGAATCGGTCAAGGCCGCCTCCGATCTGAACATGCCGGCCGGCGGCACGATCACGGCTGTCAACGAATCGCTGTCGGATGCCCCCGAAGTCGTCAACAGCGATCCGTATGGCAAGGGCTGGATTATCAAGTTCACGCTGAGCGATCCGAGTGAGGTGGCCGGACTGATGGATGCGGCAGCGTATCAAAAGTATTGTGACGAAAGGGGCTGATCTATGACTTACATTCCGCATACGGAAGCCAATCGCAAGGCCATGTTGGAGGCGATTGGCGTCAAGTCGCTGGAAGAATTGTTTCCCGCGGTACCGGAAAAGTACAAATTTCCCGAATTGAACTTGCCTCCCGCGTTATCCGAAATGGAAACGTGGTGGGAGATGCAGGGCCTATCCGAAGCCAACGCCGATGTGAATCACTACGCCTGTTTCCTCGGCGCAGGCGCCTACAACCACTACGTGCCGCACACCGTCGATTACGTTCTGCGCCGCGGCGAGTTCTATACGGCTTACACGCCGTATCAGCCGGAGATCAGTCAGGGCACACTGCAGGCGATGTTCGAATATCAGAGCATGATCTGCCAGCTGACCGGCATGGACGTGAGCAACGCCAGCCACTACGACGGCGCGACTTCGCTGGCCGAAGGTGTGCTGATGGCGATGAATTCGGCCAGGGGCAACCGCAAGAAAATCGTCATGTCGCCGGCCGTGCATCCGCAGTATCGACAGGTGGTGCGAACCTATACGCAAGGTATGAATGTTGCGATTGCCGGTGACGACAACCTCAAGAACGATGTTGCTGATCTATTGAAGCTGCTGGACAAAGATACGGCCTGTTTGGTGATTCAGAATCCGAACTTCCTGGGCCAGATCGAAAATGTGAAGGGTGTGGCCGAGGTCGTGCACGCGGTCGGTGCCTTGCTGATTGTTGTGACCGATCCGATTTCGCTGGGACTCTTCACGCCGCCCGGCGAGTACGGCGCGGACATCGTGGCGGCTGAAGGTCAGTCGCTGGGCATTCCGCTGTCCTACGGCGGGCCCTATCTCGGCATCCTGGCCACGAAGAATGCGTACGTGCGCAAAATAGCGGGCCGGTTGATCGGTGAGACGATCGACGGTGACGGCAAACGCGGTTACGTGCTCACCCTGTCGACGCGCGAGCAGCACATTCGGCGCGAGAAGGCCACCTCGAATATCTGCACGAATCAAGGCTTGCTTGCCCTGGCGGCGGCGGTTTATCTGGCGACCGTGGGCAAGTGCGGACTTGCTCAGGTGGCGCAGCTCTGCTGGCACAAAAGCCACTACGCCGCCAAAGAGATCGGCAAACTCAAAGGCTACAAAGTGATCAGCGACAAGCCGTTCTTCAAAGAGTTCGTCGTGAAGCTGCCCAGGCCGGTGGCAGACGTCAACGAATTCTTGCTCAATGAGTCCGACATCATCGGCGGTTATGATCTCGGTGAGGACTATCCGCACCTCAAGAATCACATGCTGATCGCCGTGACTGAGACGAACAACAAGCAAGAGATCGACGATCTGGTGACCGGCTTGAAAGACGCGGCGGAACAACTGTGAGCAAAGAAACCGGGTTTCTTATCCAGAAACCAGGTTTCTGGAGGAACAATTATGAAGAGCGAACCACTCGTTTACGAAATGAGTTCACCCGGTCGCTGTGGCGTCGATATGCCCGCGTCCGATGTGCCTGAAACCGAATTACCGAAGGACCTGCTCCGATCGAACCTGGGCTTGCCCGAATTATCGCAGCTCGACGTGGTGCGGCATTATCTGCATCTGTCGCAGCTGAACTACAGCATCGACGGCGGCTTCTATCCGCTCGGCTCGTGCACGATGAAGTACAATCCAAAGATCAACGAAGATGTCGCGCGCTTGCCGGGCTTTGCCGCTACGCACCCGCTGCAGGATCCGATGACGGTGCAGGGCAATCTCGCCATCATGTTCCATTTGCAGGAATGGCTCAAAGAAATCGGCGGCTTTGCCGGTGTGGGGTTGCAGCCCGCGGCCGGTGCACACGGCGAGTTCACCGGTATCTTGATCATGCGCAAGTATCACC
Organism: Thermoflexales bacterium; assembly: GCA_017882055.1. Taxonomy (GTDB): domain Bacteria; phylum Chloroflexota; class Anaerolineae; order Fen-1058; family Fen-1058; genus JADGQE01. The sequence goes on along the minus strand of JADGQE010000285.1, from coordinate 1,805 downwards.
TCGATCGCGGCGATCTTAAGCGCAACGTGATCCTGATTCCCGACTCGGCCCACGGCACGAATCCCGCCTCGACGGCGATGAGCGGCCTGGTCGTCAAGCAGCTGCCGTCTGACTCGCGCGGCAACATCGATCTCGCTGCGCTGCGCAGAGCGTGCGATGATAGCGTCGTCGGTCTGATGCTGACCAATCCGAATACGCTGGGTCTGTTTGAAGAGCACCTGGAAGAAGTTGTGAATCTGGTGCACGCTTGCGGCGGCTTGATGTATGGCGACGGCGCAAACATGAATGCGCTGGTCGGCGTCGTTCGACCGGGCGATCTGGGCTTCGACGTGCTGCACTACAACCTGCACAAGACTTTCTCAACACCGCATGGCGGCGGCGGTCCCGGCTCCGGCCCGGTCGGCGTGCGCGCCGATCTGGTTGACTTCCTGCCCGGCCCCATCGTTGAAGCGGTCTTCCCCGATGACGGCGACGACACGCCGATGTATGTGCTGACGCAACCGCTCCGCTCGATCGGACGGATGAAGTCTTTCAATGGCAACTTCGGTATGTTCGTTCGCGCCTATACTTATATTCGCGTGCATGGGCCGGATGGTTTGCTCGCTAACACCGAACACGCCGTGCTCAACGCCAACTACATCCGGGTGAAACTGCGCGACAAATATCCGGTGCCGTACGATCGAATTTGCATGCATGAATTTGTGTGCCAGGGTAAATTCGAGGGCAGTGACGTGCGCGCGCTCGACGTGAGCAAGCGCTTGATGGATTACGGCATCCATCCACCGACCAACTACTTCCCGCTGATCGTGCCGGAAGCGTTGATGATCGAACCGACCGAGACCGAGAGCCAGGAAACGATTGACGAGTTCATCGAGGTGATGCGCAAGATCGCGGACGAGGCCGTGAAGGAGCCGGAGCTGCTGCATGGCGCGCCGCACCACGCGCCGGTCAAGCGGCTGGATGAAGTGAAGGCGGCGCGCGATCTGGTGTTGTGCTGTATGCCGGCTGAGTTTGCTGAAAAGGCAATGGCATAGATCGATCCACGAAGCAACACACATGCGGTGCACGAAGTCCCCATCTTTTGGGGGAGTGCTCCCGCGAAGTGACACGAATGAAAACGAGGCGACCGCGCGGAGCGGGTCGCCTCGTTCTTGTAAAGGTGAATCAACCTTCGGCGGCCAGTTCTTCAAGCAGTTCTTTGATCTGGCGCTCCGTCATCGGCGTCGCGGCCAGCTGCTGCGGATCGAAGGGGATGTTCTCGAAGATCAGAAAGTTGCGGATGTGCTCAGCGTGTTTGGCCAACAGTTCGGGCGTCAGCACTTCGCCCAGTCGGGTTGTGGGCAGGGGGATGCTGCTACTCATGGCAGCTCTCCGGCCGGCACCATCCACGGATGGATTTCGACTACCAATCGATTCACTTTAACTATCGGGTCTGCATCAGCGAAGGACTGCGCTTCTTCAGTCGATTCGGCGCGGAAGACGTAAATGCCGCGCAGAAAACCGTCGTCGAGAAACGGCCCGGCAACGACGACTTTGCCTGCTTCTCTCAACGATTGAATGTGAGCCAGATGCGCTTCCTGCAAACGATCGAGCTCCGGCGTTTCCTCGGCTGTCCAGGTCGGCCCTTTTTTGATCAAGCCCAGATAGTAGGTGGTCGTCTCCATGCGCGGCCTCGCGAGCTCAAAGTGTACGTTGATTATAACATCGGTGCGAAGCCAGGCCGCGATTGCTTTCACCGATGCAGAAGCAATCGCACGTGAGAGCGAAGCAAGCGGTGGTCGGAGCGGGGTCAAGTCGACTTTCCA
>JADGQE010000284.1 GCA_017882055.1 Thermoflexales bacterium | reverse complement strand
AACTTAAGTGCATAGGTCCCCATCAATGAGACATCGTTATCCACATGGGCTGGGATTTCGGTGATATTCCAATAGCGCAGGCCGAAACCGATCGCCGTAATCACAACTACCAGGCTCCATTCCCAGGCAGCGATTGGCGTTTCTGTCGGCTCTTTTCGCGCTGCTCGCCACAGGGGAATAACCAGGAGACCGATCCCGGCCAGCCACAAGACCTGCACTACCAGGTTTTCACCCATGACCAGATACCCGCCCAGCGCCAGGAGATAGCAGCCGCCTGCCATCCAGAGCCAGGAGGATTTCTTCACGGTAGGCGCGGAGGGTGATTGATCAGCGGGGACGTTCGCCGCTTGTTTGCGTGGGAAGAAGGCCCATACTGCACAAGCCAATGCGGCTACTAACAGGCCGGTGGCCAAGGTGTAGCTCGGCTGCCAATCCCAGGTGTTCGAATCGCGAAAGCGGGTGAAAACTTCACCGGTGTACAGATACTGTGCCGCAAAGGCCAGCCCCATCGCCAGCAGTATCGCGATGCCGAGCGAACGTTCATGAAAACTACGAAAAGACACACTGCCCCTTTTGCTACTGAATTACCTAGGTCGTTGTCAAGTACCTTGAGTGTTTCAAAACTTTCGAACTCCAGTAAACAACCCTCATCAGATTACTCCACATTACCTTGCTCAAGCACCCAACGGCCGGGCGTCCCCTAAATGACGGGCGCTTCGCGTCATCAGCCGCCACCCACCCGCACGCCCGGTAGTATACGCCGATATTCCGCCCTTCGCCAACGCCACCGCTCCAGCAACTCCAACAACTGTTGTGGACAAAACGTAAGTGTTCGACAGGGCCTCAGCTATCGAAGTCGAGCAGCCGCACGTCTTGATAGCCTCGGCGTTCGAGCAAGGATAAGCCGATGCTAGCCAGGTCGGTGGTGTCCGCGCCGATTACGAGCGGACGATCGGTCGGCAACCGGCTACGTTCGCTGGCGACAAGCTGATCGAGACTGACACATAACGTGTCAAGGGCTGGCTCCGGCACCGCCCGTGCATCCAACACCAACGGGCGCGCACCATGCTGCCGCCAACTGACCAATCCATGTGGCGTAATGAAGTGAGCATGCGCGGTGGGCAAACCGTCCGCAGCCCAGGCATACAGGCCGCCACGCAAATAGCCAGTCACCCGATCATAGCCCTGGCGCATAAGTTGCCGCAACGCATGTTCGCGCTGTTCAAGGGTATCGGAAATCAGGATCAGGCTAGAATCGACCGGTAGGATCCGCCCCAGCCACTTCGTAAGCGCCGCTGTCAGCGGCAAGCTATACGCCCCAGCGATGTGGGATATAGCAAAGTCACGCGGCGGCCGAACATCGATCACACATTCTCCATCGTTCATCATGTTGCGAACCTGTCGAGGCGACAGCCGCTCCAACTCGGGCAGTCCGCCCAACACGCGCGCGCCCTGTTGATTCACGCGGCGCAGACGTTGATAATACGCTGCGCGTGACGGCAACTCAGTCAGCGCGAGCCGCACAAATTCATCTTCATCGGTCGCCAGCGCGAGTGGATTGTGGCGGCGTTCTTGTCCAATCGTCGTCACCCACTCCGGGCCGCCATGAGCTGGATAGACCTCGACTTCATCCAGCAGCGTCAGCAGTTTCGCCTGCCACGTCTGATATAACTGGTGGGCCAGTTGGTTCCGAACGGCCTCGGCAGTGCCAACGTCAGGCCAGCCGTTTGGGATCAGCGCATCGCCACTGAAGAGGATTTCAGGTACTGCCATGTCAATTGGGGCAGCGCTAAAACTGATGTGCTCGGGCGTGTGACCCGGTGTGGTCATTACCCGCAGGGTAACATCGCCGAACGGCAGCCGATCGCCGTCATGCAGCGGCCAGTGATCGAAGGCTAACGCGGCCTCGGCGCTCGCCCCCAGGCGAAAGGTTTTGAGCGAGCCGCGCCCCACTGCCCAATCAGCGATTTCGCGCGCACCGGAGACAAAGTCGGCATGGAGATGGGTGTCCAGGGCGTACACGATCGACGCCCCCAATTGTTGAGCGGCTTCAAGGTAGCGATCCACGTCGCGCTGCGGATCGATGATGGCGGCCAGCCCGGTGGTGGCCGAGATGATGAGATAAGCCGCTTGACCGAGTTCCGGGTCGATAAACGGCTTAATGACCAGATTCTTCATAACATTTCCCCCAGTCGCTCCTATCAAAATGCCCATCAAGCACAGGGAGGAGACTCAGCAGCCCCGGCCAGTTGTCCGTCCGGCATAATCGCCCCTAGCAGATCGGCCTCAGCAAAACAGGCCCCGCGTAGTGCTGCTCCCCCCAAATTAGTGCCGTGCAGCGTTGCCCCGGTTAAATCGGCGCCAGTGAGGTCGGCCTCACCCAAATCGGCCTGACTGAGATCGGCGCCACGCAGGTCGGCACTCAACAGAGTCGCACAGAATAAATGGGCGCCGCGTAGATTAGTGTGAAACAGGGAGGCAACACTAAGGTCGGCGTGTGAGAGATCGGCGTCACTGAGATCGCTGCGGCTGAGATCGACGCCCAATAGGTTAGCCGAACACAACGAGGCGTGCTGAAGCAACGCATCACTCAGATCCGCGCCTAGCAAATCGGCGTGTTCCAGATTGGCTTGCTCTAACTGCGCTTGGCGCAGGTTCGCGTTGCGCAGATCACCATAGCTCAGATCAACCCGCTTCAGGTCGGCCTGTTGCAGATCACAGTTTGCCAGCGCTTTCCGTTGAATGCGACGCATCAGATCCTCGGCCGACTGATGAGCCGGCGCGCCTGTCAATTTTGACCAAAGCCGCCTGACGTGAGTGATCACGAGTGGCCATCCTCACCGTCAACGCTGCACACAAGCAGCTGGCTGACGGTCAGCTACGCGGCCAATACTGAGCTGCGTTCGCGATTTGCTTATCGACAAACAGCGCCGCCGTGGGATAAGATAGATCAGCCGCCAGCGCCCATTTCGCGCTAAGAATCGTCCTGGCGCGATTGAGAGCCGCTTCATCCGTGGACAGCGCCAGACTTGGGTGGGTGTTGAACAGAAAGCTCAAATCGCGGGCGACTATGGCGAGAGCGTGTGCGTGCAACCCAGCCAAGCACATGTCCAGCGTACACTGATGTGCACTGAAATCCTTCGGCCACGGTTCCGGGGGGCGCAGCATGATCGCCATGGCGGCCAGCAGCTCATTGGTACGCATGAGTCGGCGCAACCCGATACGATCAATCTCGTCACCCGCCACACGTACTTCGGCGTGTTGGTGCGGGATCGCAATGATGTAGTCCAGCTGCCCGAGACCATTTAGGCCGAGTCGAAAATAAGCCTGAATGATGCCCGGCCCATGTTCTGGATGAACGACTTTGTCGCCAGTTTTGTATTTCATCAATCCTACCCACTAATGCAAGGCGGAACGTTCAGCACACCGTGCTTGCGTCACAGTTCCGCAGCCGATGCCTGATCGGCCTCAATCGGTTTGAGCCAGCAGTAGTTGTCGAACCAGTTCGAGACGATCGACCGTGCCTACGAGCCGACCCGCGCGCACGACGGGCAACCGCTGGCGGTTGTAGTTAATCGCCAGGGCCAAGGCCCACATGATCGGTGTGGCGTCGTCCACGGCGATCGTTTGTTTCTTCATGATGTGTTTCACCTGCAAGCGTTTCCAATTCGGCCGCAATTGAGTGAGGTCACGACGCTCAGCCAGCCGGTCCCGCTGGGCGAGTAACGGCAACGCCACGCGCAATAGTTCCGCCAGCCGGATAGCGCCGATGAGACGCTCCCCCTCGACTACGAGCAGAATGTCCACATCGAGTTCAATCATTCTGGCCGCGGCCACCTCCAGCGTGGCGGACGGCTCAATCGATAGCGTCTCAGGCCGCATCACATCTTTGACACAAGACATCATCTGGAATGCTCCACACTGACGGCGTGTCTGTTACAATTCAACGCCCGACAGGCTACTCTCACGGACAGGCATCGCGGTCATGGTCAAGGACGCCGCCCATACTGCACGATCTCCGCGATCAACTTATTGACGAACGACCATGCGGCCTCAAATGGCACGTCGTCAGCCAGCGCCCATTGCGCGCTCAACAGCGTTTCCGCCTGATTCAGAACTTCATAATCGACGCGCTGCATCTCGGTAAAATGGGTGTCGAAAAAATAAGTCAGATCGCGGATGACCTCGGCCAGGGCCTGCGCGTGCAGACCGGACAGGCACCGGTGAAGTAGGGCCTGACGCGCCGGCAGATCGATCGGCAGCGGTTCAGGTTGGCGCAGCATGGTGGCGGAGATCGCCAGTAATTCGTCGGCATCGATCAGTCGCCGCAGGCCGATCCGCTCGAGGTCGGCGCACGGCACACGGATTTCAGTGTGGCGATGCGGGATGACGATCACCAGTTCTTCACGGCCCGGCTCGCCCGGACCTGGCTGGCACAGCGCCCGGATCACACCTGGTCCGTATTCGGGATGAACAACTTTGTCGCCGATTTTGAACGCCATGATTGCCCAACAGTTGAGGCGCTGTTGGGTGTCCGCGCTGCGGCGCACCCGTGCAGCCCAACCGCTTCATTCACAGGTCATTGCCCGAATACGACTGGTTGAACGATTTGTTGCACAACGGAAAATCGGGCACGATGTTCTTGAGCAGTGCGAACGACAACGCCGGCCAATTGACAAACGACGGATCTTTCACTTTTACCCGATAGAGTTGGCCGGCCTGATCGATCATCACCCAATGCACGATTGTTCCACGCCAGCCCTCGACAACGCCGAAAGCCGGCTCGAACGCAGGCAATGGACCGAGCGGCACAGCCAGCGGCCCGTCGGGTAGGGCGATGATCGCTTGCTTAATCAGGCTCACCGACTCGCGGACTTCCTCCACACGTGCCATCGTCCGCGCGCGTACGTCACCTGACTCTAACACCGGCACACGAAACTTCAACCTGCTGTATGCCGCAAAAGGATGATCGCGCCGTGCATCGACATCCAGGCCCGACGCACGGGCCACGTAACCCAGTACGCCGTGATCGGTCGCCGTCTTGAGGGTCAAGCGGCCCGCGCCTTCCAATCGATCCGCCAGCATGGTGTTGCTTAGGCTAATGTCCACAATTTCATTGAAGTCCGCCAGGATCGAATCGAGCTCGTGCGCCAGATCAAGTCCGGCGGGCAGATCGTGCCCCACGCCGCCCGCCACAAGCCCGCCGCGCAGCAGACGGTTGCCAGTCAAGCGTTTGTTCAAGCGCAGCAGCCGCTCGCGAATGCGGAAGCAGTGCGAGTGCGCGAAGGCAAAGCCCGTATCGTTGCAGATCATCCCGAAGTCGGCGACGTGATTGTACAGCCGTTCCATTTCCAGCAGGATGACGCGTAGAAACTGGGCGCGGGCGGGCACGATGCACCCGGCCAGTGATTCCACGGCCTGGCAATAGGC
>JADGQE010000283.1 GCA_017882055.1 Thermoflexales bacterium | reverse complement strand
GCTAAGCGAAGCGGCACTCACGCCCGTGGAAGATCGATTGCTGCGCACCTTCGCCAGTCAGGGCGCGCTGGCTTTGGAGCGTGCGACACTGGCTCGATCGGAAAATCGCGCGAAGGTGTTGGAAGAAAGTGATCGCTTGAAATCGGCGCTGCTGTCGTCGGTGTCGCACGAACTACGCACGCCGCTTGCGGCTATTAAAGCGGCAGTCAGCAGCTTGCACAGCGGCGCGGTTGAAATGGACTCCGAGGCCGGACGTGAGATGATCGCGACGATTGAAGAAGAGACGGATCAGCTCAATCAACTCGTCGGCAACTTGCTGGATATGTCGCGCATCGAAGCCGGTGCGTTGCAACCGCGCCGCAAATGGAACGCATTGGTGGAGATCATCGGCGATACGGTGGCGAGTCTCAAGCCGCTCAGTAAGCATCATCGCATCGTCGTGAACCTGGCGGAAGACTTGCCGCTGGTACCGGTCGATTTTGTGCAGCTGCAGCAAGTGTTCACGAACCTGATCAGCAACAGCCTCAAGTATTCGCCCGAAAACACCGTGATCCGGATCGAAGCCGCCCGGCGCGATGCGCAGACCCTACAGGTCAAAGTGATCAATCACAGTCCGCCCGTGCCGGAGGAACACCTCACTCGAATTTTTGATAAATTCTACCGGATCACGGATGCCGATCGGGTGATGGGCACCGGTCTGGGTCTATCGATCTGCAAAGGCATCCTCGAAGCTCACGGCGGGTGGATCTGGGCCGAGAACTTGCCCGACGGTTTTGCCTTCAACTTTACCCTGCCCATGACGGCCAAAGATATGCCGCCGTTGAAAACGATTGAGCGAGAAATAGATTGAGCAACCCCATTCGGGTGCTTGTGATCGACGACGAGCCCCAAATTCTGCGAGCCTTGAAGACCATTCTGACGGCGCGCCAGTTCCAGGTGACGACGGCCAGCCGGGGCGAAGAAGGTCTGGCGCTGGCCGCGGCCAATCCGCCCGATGCGATCATCCTCGACTTGAGCTTGCCCGACATGGATGGCTTCAAAGTCTGCGAACAATTGCGTGAGTGGACGCAAGTGCCCATCATCGTGCTATCCGTGCGTGATAGTGAACGCGACAAAGTGCTGGCCCTGGATAAAGGCGCCGACGATTACCTGACCAAACCCTTCGGCGTAGAAGAACTCCTGGCGCGCTTGCGTGTGGCGCTGCGACACGCGGCGCAGACGCGCGAGAAGACCCAGCTCACCACCATCAGCGCGGGTCCCATCACGATCGATCTCGCCCGCCACGTGGTCACGCGCAACGGCGACGAAGTGAAACTCACGGCGACCGAATTCAAATTGTTGGGCTATCTCGCCGCGCATGCCGGCCGCGTGTTGACGCATCAGGCGATTCTGTCGCAAGTGTGGGGGCCGGACGATGCCGATCATGTCGAGTATTTGCGGGTCTACATGCGTCTGCTGCGCAAGAAACTCGAAAGCGACCCCGATCAACCCGAGTATCTGCTGAACGAACCCGGCGTTGGCTATCGCTTCGTGACTGATGAATGAACTGGATGTTAGAGTGTAGAGGTTGGAGGCGAGACGTTGACTCTCAATTCCAATTTCCAGTCTCCCAAGCGCCCTGAACAGGGCGCTTTTTTATTTGTTCTTTATGCGATTGGTCTAAATTTTTCCCGCCGTTTTATTCTGGAAGAGTAGAATGATTTCATTGGACTATAGAGAGCGAGGCTGCTTTCGCCACAGTTGTGGCTTAACGACTTATGTCAGCGCGTTCTCAATTCACGCCAGATTCTATTTGCCTGGATGATTATGGCTAACAACTTTGTTGCAACTGCACCTTCTCAATCGATCGACAGCCTGACCGGTTATATCCGACAGGAATATGAGACCCAACGGATGTTGTTCAATGCGCAGCCGCTCCTGGCGCAGCGCTTTCTGGAAGCGCAGGCCCGCCAGATTGGGGCTGCGATTGTTCAGTCTTCAACGCAGGTTCAATTCACCCTGCTCGATCGGGTTGTAACCGATCCGAGTGGCGCAATTCGGCCCAAAGTCGTGCCCGCTGAACGGCGCGAGGAACTGATCGGCGGCTTGCGCGATCGGTTGGCGCGATCCGATCTGGGCGCGGCAGTGCGCCAGCGCTTGACGGAGTTGGAATCCTCGCCGCATCGATCGATCGCCATCTGCGCGGGCCTGCTGCGCTATGCCACCGCGATTTATCTGGTGTATGGCAAGCTGCCGGCCGGTCGATCGGTGACCTATTATGCGCCCGAAGGTGAAGAGATTCCGACCCTGCCGCAGATGGGTGAACTTGAGCCAGCCTCCGCCATCACCGCGTCAACGGATGCGATTGCCGAAGAAGAGAGTCATGCGGGTGATGAACTGCTAGTGCCGTATGTGCCGGCGGCTCGCCGCTTCTACTTGCCGCAGTGGGTGGCCTTTGACGACGAAGATCATTTGTTGGTGAATTCGGTGAGCGAGGCCGAGGCGCACCTGGCTTCGATGCAACGCTTCCTGGAAATTCTGCATGCGGCGGTTTCGCTGGCGCCGTATATCGTGGCGGATGAGACCTATCAGCAGAAACGCTACGGCATGCTGGGCCAGTTGATCAATCAAGGCCGGGCGCTGGCGCGCTACGAGATGCGCGAGATTATCACGGAAATTAGACGCCGAGCCGGCGCGCATGATCTCAATCGCGGCTTGAGCTTGAGCTTGCCCTACCTGGATGATCAAACCTTGAAAATGGAATTGCACGAATTCGAAATCATCCCGGCCGGGCGGATCATGTTCGTGCCGGCGTTTGTGGTGCGGGCCGCGCGCGAGCGGCAAGCCAAGGTGGCGCAGGATACGCGCTTCAGTCATTCGACGCGCAAATACTTGCTGGCCGAGCTCAAGATGTTGGAGACGGCTTTCGAGTAATGTTTATTGGGAGACAGATGGAACTATGGCGTTGTTTTCAATTGGCCTTTTGATTGTCATCACATTTGTAGCCTTCAAGGCTTCGCCCAAGGAGAGCAAGGAGCACGCTCTCGTGCACGGCGCGGGGCAGATCGGCCTGCTCGCCGCGGTCGCGCTGTTCGGCGTGGATTATTTCACATCGTTCTTTTACGGCACCGGCGAATTGATGAGCGCGCTGCATCCCTATGGCTTGCAAAATTATGGCTATATCGCCGTGGCCGTGATTGCGATTGCTAACTTTGCCTTTGGCGCGTTATATATGTACTCGCTGGGCGTGTTCAACGAAGGCGGCGGCTCGTATACCGCGTCGATGCGCTATTTGAAGCCCACGTTGAGCTTGATTGTGGCCGTCACGTTGCTAGAGGACTACGTGCTGACGATCGTGGTGTCGGCCCTGTCGGGCAGCGATCAGCTGTTATCCATCTTTAACCAATACAACGCCGATTGGATCTGGCACTTCCTGATCGGCGGGGCCTTAGCCGCGATCACCTGGTATCTCACCATTCGTGGCCGAGGGGAGTCGTCACGCATTGTCTTCGTCGGATTGGGCATCTTTGCCGGTCTGACGGTGACGATGGCAATCGGCCTGGTGCTCGCGCATACCCGGGGCGTAGCCGCTGCGGCGGACACGGTCGCGCCTCAGGCGGCTTCAATCAGTCAAGCTCTCCTGCATCTCCTGACCGCTTCGATGAAAGGCATGGTGGCGTTGTCCGGCCTGGAAGCGATGTCCAACGGCATTCAATTTGTGATCGATGAAGATATGCGGTTCGTGAAATGGGGCAAGAAGAATTGGCCGCGCCTGAAGAATCTGTGGAATTACTACAGCGGCAAGTCGGGCATTGGCCGCATGGTGCAGACGTCGTTCTTGTTCTATGGGGGTATAACGACTCTGTTCCTGACGGCCTTTTCCATCCGTTTCAATGTGTTTGATGGCACACTCGATCGCTCGCTGGTGGGCAATTTAGCTTCGATCGGTTTTCATCAGATTCCCGGCGGCGACGTTTTGTTCTGGGTATATCAATTGCTGGCCGTGGCTTTGCTGGCCGCGGCTTCCATGACGGCGTTTCAAGACGCGCAGGCGACCGAGTGGCGCGATGTGGCGATCGGCGAGATCCCGGAGTTCGTTGTCTATCGCGATCCGCGCGGCACTTTCACTCGATCGGTCACAGTCGCTTTCGTCGTTTCGGTGTTTATCATGTTGTTAGTGCGCGGTCAAACCACACTGGCGGCTCCCTTCTATGGCGTGGGTGTATTCATGCCGATTATGATCATGGGCTTGGCCATTCGCAAGCATGTGCTGGCGACCTTCTCGGGTCGGATGCGCACGTGGGGCGCTTTTGGCGCGGGCTTTGCGGCCGTCCTATCGGGCACGGTGTTCGTGGGCCAGATCGTAGGCAAGTGGGAAGAGGGTGGTTGGATTCGGTTGATTACGATTTCCACGTTGTTCATCTCGGCTCACCTGATCTTGCTATCGCCTTTAGGTTACCGCGACCCGAAGCAGATTCATCGCATCGTGCGGGATAAGGCGCGCATTCGAGGAGCGATGGCCTCCATCGTGGAATGGCAATCCTTGCGCATGCAGGAGTATCGGTATAGCTTGCTGGTCGGCATCTCCCGTTTCTGGGAGATGTTCGGAATTCGACGACCCGTTCGATATGCCGCGCCCGTCATCGCGGGTGATTACAATCACGCCTTGCATGTGGATCATCCTGATGCGCCGTCGATTCTGGCGCAGTACCTGGACGAGCCAGCCGAGCCGCGTTTGGGTGGCGCGCCCAGGCAGACCGCGGCAGCGACGGAGCTGGAGCGTGCCTTCCCGACACCGGAGGTTCCGGAACCGGAGGAGGTTCTGACGAAAGAAGCCTGATCGCGCCGGTAGGCCACATTCTCATATAAATTGTTGACAGCCTGACGCTTAAGCATTAAGCGCCGGGCCAGTATGTTTTTACAATCGTTCCAGACTTCCGGGTTCTCTTGAACATCGGAAGTCTTTTTATACGCCGACGCTGCCTGTTTTCGCAATTCGGGCTATAATAGTTTCGTTGTGATGGGCCACACTCATTTGGCCCAAATCTACCTGCAATGTTGGATGATATGGACTATGGCTGATAAAACTACCTCAACTTCTTCACCTCCATCGGCCGATAACCTGACCAGCTACATTCGGCAGGAATATGAGACGCAACAAACGCTGTTCCAGGCGCAGCCGCCGTTGTCACAGCGTTTTCTGGAAGGACAAGCGCACCAGGTTGGCGATGCGATCATTCAACAGGCCGCGCAGGTGCGCTTTACGCTGCCGGATCGAGTCGTGACCGATCTGAGCGGCTCGATCCAGCCCGAAGTCGTTCCGCCCGAACAGCGCGAGGAGCTAATCGGCGGGCTACGCGATCGATTGGCGCGGACTGATCTGGGCGCGGCGGTGCGCCAGCGGCTGACGGAGTTGGAAGCATTGCCGCATCGATCGGTCGCGACCTGCGC
>JADGQE010000282.1 GCA_017882055.1 Thermoflexales bacterium | reverse complement strand
TTGGCGGAGAGGCTGGGATTCGAACCCAGGGTGACCCAAAAGAGCCACAACGGTTTTCGAGACCGCCCCGATCAACCACTCCGGCACCTCTCCGGGACTGCGGTCGAGGCGGATTATATCAGAGAAACCAGGTTTCTTCAACGGCCTTTAAGCGACCTGGTTGCCCGGCAGCCGTTCAATCGATGATCACGGTGTCGCCCCGATCGGGAATGACGACATCCTTCAAGCCGATGCCTTTCAAGGCGGTCTGCAGCGCCAGGGCCGCTTCCATTTCGGCGTGAACGACGTAGGTGTGGTCTGGCTTGCGGACCATATTGCGCGCGAAGCCGACGAGATCATTGTGATCGCCGTGGCCGCTGTAGCCTTCGATCTTCTTCACCTGGGCGCGCACCTGATACTCTTCGCCGAAAATCTTGACGTACTCCCGTCCATCCAAAATCTTGCGGCCCAGGGTGTTCTCGGCTTGATAGCCGACAAACAAGATCGTCGCGCGCGGGTCTTCGATGTGGTGCATGAGATGATGCAGCACGCGGCCGGCTTCGCACATGCCCGACGCCGCGATGATGATGCTCGGCTCGGTGCGTTCGTTCAACGCCTTGGAAGCATTCGTATCGCGGACGTACGTCATGCGCGGCCAGCCGAACGCATTGCCGTCGGGATCGGTGTCGAGGTAGGCGCGCATCTCGTCGTCGTAACATTCGGGATGCAGGCGAAACACTTCAGTGACATTGGTGGCGAGCGGGCTATCGACATAGACCGGCAGATCGGGAATGCGGTTTTCATTGACGAGCTGCTGCAGGTCGTACACAACTTCCTGGGTGCGCCCGACGGCAAAGGCCGGAATGATCACGATGCCCTTGCGCTCGTAAGTGTCGACGATGATCTGCGCCAGTTCGCCGCGCGCATCTTCGATCGGCGCGTGATGCCGGCCGCCATACGTGCCTTCGGTGATCAAGACATCGGCTTCTTCGACCGATTCGGGATCGCGCAAGATCGGCAGGTGCCTGCGGCCTAAATCGCCGCTGAAAACCAAACGCCGTTTCTGGTTGTTTTCTGCGTAGTCGACGATCACTTCGGCTGATCCGAGAATGTGTCCCGCATCGCGGAAGGTGACGCGCACGCCGGGGATCGGCTCGAACGGGCGATGATATTCAAACGCGACGAAGTGCTGCAGCGCGTGGGTGGCATCGGCCTCGGTGTAGATGGGTTTGACCGGCGGCAGGCCCTGTTCGGCGCGGCGTTTGTTAAGATACAGCGCGTCGCTTTCTTGAATGTGCGCCGAATCGCGCAGCATCACCGCCGACAAATCGCGCGTGGCCGACGTGCAGTAGATGTCGCCCTCGAAGCCGGACCTGGTCAGCACCGGCAGCGTGCCCGAATGATCCATGTGCGCGTGCGACAACACGCACGCATCAACTGATTTGGCGTCGAACGGCAGCTGGCTGTTGCGTTCGTTCGCTACGTCGCGTTTGCCTTGATACAGGCCGCAGTCCAACAACAAGCGCTTGCTATTGATGGTTAGCAGATGCATCGAACCGGTCACGGTGCGGGCCGCACCCCAGAATTGGATTTGCATGAATGTCTCCTTGCGCAAACTCTGATCTGTCAAACCGCAGATCAGAGTTCAGTGATCAGAGATAACATCAATCATCGCCTGCCCATACATCTTCCTCCGCCACGGACCGAACCAGTTAGTCGGAGGTATATCACTCAGGGCGTGCGGGCAGCGCTGCGCAACTTCCATCAGCACCGCGTTGCCGACGATCACATCCGGCTCGACGCCGCGTTGAGCGGCGACTTGCTTGCGCCACGTCCGCAGTTTTTCGTAGCGGGCCAGCACGGCTTGATCAGGCACCGAGCGAGAGGGCGGCATGGGGATCGGAGCGTGACGCCCGCGTTCGACGGCTTCGAGCAGCGCCGGGCCGTAACGTTTGATCAGCAATTCGCTCAAACCTTCGATCGATTGCAACTGCTCGATTTTGTGCGGTGAGCGTTCCGCCAGGGCGATCAAAGTTTTGTCGCCAAACACTTTGAAGGGCGGGCGGTTTTGGCGCCTGGCTTCGCGATCGCGCAGGCTATTCAGCTGCCGCAAGATCGTCTGGGCGCGCCCGCCCAAATCCCACACTCCTTTGATGCGCCAGAAGTCATCGGGCTCAAAAGTGTGCCGCGTGCTTTCCGACTGCGCCAGATCGGCGAAGACTTCCTGCGCTTCTTCGAGCCGATCGAGTTGGTGAAGTTCGCGCAGCTGTACATCCTGCAGACGCAGCAGGTAATGCGTATCAAAGCGGGCATAGCTCAACGCCGCCGGTTCGATGGGGCGTTTGCCCCAGTTGTGCCGCTGCCAGTGCTTGTCGAGCGTGACGTCGAACTTCTCCTGCATGATGTCGCCCAGTCCCACATGCGGCCAGCCTAGAATCCGCGCGGCCCACATCGTATCAAACAGGTTTGCAAACGTGAAGCCGTAATCGCGGCGCAAGCAGATCACGTCGTATTCGGCGGCGTGAAAGACGGTTTGAATCTTTGGATCGGACAGCACCTGGCCGATCGACTTGAGATCGATCCCGGACAGCGGATCGATCAGATAGTCGAGGCCGGGGATCGAGACTTGAATCAAACAGACTTTCTCGCGATAAACGTATAGGCTGTCCGATTCAGTATCGGCGGCGATCGACGTGTGGCCGCGCACGCGATCGAGCATTTCGGCGAGTTGAAGTTGCTGCGTGATGAGGATGGGAGGCTTCAGGTCAGGCATAAGGTCGGTTAGGGCTATTATCGGTGCGAGCGCGACGAAAGTCAAGGTGATGTTGCGCAGCGATTTCAAGGAAATTCGTCCGTTGACGAATTGTAATTTTTAGGTTGACAGGCCGATATGTTTGTGATATATGTAACTGCAAGGGGGGAGATCGGGCTGTCGGCCCGATTTGCCTGTAGAGCCAGGTTGTTACCTCGTTGTTTCCAATGCATCGTACTAATTCAGGAGGACAGACCAGTATGGCTGATCCAGCAGTGCAGTCACGCGGGATTACCCGGCGCGAGTTCTTGAACTACGTGTGGGGAGCATCGATGGCGCTGTTTATGGCCGAGCTGGGCGGCGCGATTTATGCTTTCTCGCTGCCCCGTTTCAAGGAAGGCGAGTTCGGCGGCAAGAAGACCATCGGCTCGTTGAGCGATAAGCTGCCCGCGGCCGATAAGCCGCCCGTCGCTTATCCGGATGTGAAGGTCTGGTTGGCGAACATCGGACCAGAAGCCGCCGCTAAAGGCGGCGGTAAGCCGGGCCTGGTGGCGTTATACAAAGTCTGCGTTCACCTTGGTTGTCTATATGCGTGGGTCGATTCAACCAACCGCTTCGAATGCCCCTGCCATGGATCGAAGTATCAGCTCGACGGCACGTATATCGAAGGTCCCGCTCCGCGCGATCTCGATCGGTTCGTGGTGAAGTTGGTCGACGACAAAGGTAACGTCGTACAGGACGCGCAAGGGCAGCTCTTGCAAACCGTGTCCGACAAGAGCAGCCCGGATTATGGCGCACCGATCCCGCTGCCGGCCAATGCCAGTAACCTGACCATCGTCGTCGAGACCGGCGAAAAGCTCGAACTGGGCAAGCGGCATTTCTACAAAGGAGGGGCATAAAGCATGCGGCTCGAACCCTTCGCCACGTTGAACGAAATGCGCAAGCAATATGGCCTGCGCAAAACGTTCATGCTGAAGCTCGATGATGCGGTCACGCGCTTGACCGCCGGCCTGGGCATTAACGATCTGCGCGGCGTCCTGCGCGGCGATCCGCCCGGCAAGCCCAATCCGCGCGTCAAACCGCACACCGAAGGCGCGATCTTCCACATCTGGCCATCGTTTTATCACGTGGCCGTGACCAGGCTGTATCCCACCTTCCGCCTGGGACTGATCAGCACGGCGTTGTTCCTCATTGAGATCATCACCGGGCTATTCTTGATGATCTACTACACCCCGGCCCCCGGCACTTCGTATGACAACATGCTCCGCATTTTGAGCAACGTGCCGCTGGGCCAGTTCGTGCGCGACATCCATCGCCTGGCGGCAGAAGGCATGGTCGTGGCGGTGTGGCTGCACATGGGCCGCACCTATCTGACCGGCTCGTATAAGAAGCCGCGCCAATTCACCTGGGCCACCGGCGTTATTTTACTGCTCGTGACGATTGGCCTGTCGTACACCGGTTATCTGCTGCCGTGGGATCAATTGTCGTTCTGGGCGGTTACGATCGGCGCGTCGATGGCCGACGCGGCACCGCCGCCGGAAGTGGGCAAGGCAGTGGCCTTGTTGCTCAAAGGCGCGCCTGATCTGGGCGCGGGCGGCCTGCTGCGCTTTTATTTGCTGCACGTCTTTGCGCTGCCGCTGGTGGCCATCCTATTTATCTTCGTGCACTACTACAAAGTGGTACGGCACGGCCATTCACTGCCGCCCGGCATGGAGGCCGTGGGCGAAGATAACGCGCGCAAAGTCCCGCAGGACAAACGCGTGCCGTTCCTGCCGGATATCTTCACCAATGAGATTCTGTGGTTTGGTCTAATCGTCGCGGCGATGGTGCTGCCGATTGCGTTGAATCTGTATCACGCACCGCTGGAACACGCAGCCAATCCGCAGAGTACGCCGCTGCATACCGTGGCGCCGTGGTACTTCCTGTTTATTCAGGGCTGGCTAAAACTTGGCGACAAGACTTTCTGGGGCGTCATCTTCCCGACGATCCTGGTTGGGTTGCTGATGTTCTGGCCCTACCTCGATTACAACCCGAGCCGCCGCTATGGCGATCGCAAGATCGCGATTGGCGCGATGTTCCTGGTGATCGGCGCGATGGTGCTGTCGTCGTTCATGGGCACGCCCGGCTTTGCCGTGGTGACTGCGCCGCAGATCGAGATCAGCTTTAACTTCATGCCCGGCGAGAAGCCCGGCCCGATCCGATCGATCCCGTTCGATCAGCTCTTGCCCGGCACGTGGAGCACGGATAACCTTGACGCCATCCCGGATAATGCTCCGGAACTTCAGCGCGTGATGAAAGATCTCCGGCGCGATCTGCTCGCTGTGCCGCCGGTTCAGGTGCTCAATGGTGTGGAGGTGCGTTACACCAAGCTATATGCTGAAGTCCAGATCGAGAACTTCCAGGGTCCGCCCGGCCAGGTCACGACCAGGCACATCGTGCTGGCCATTCACTGGGACGAGCAGCCGTTTGACACCGTCAAGCAGCAGCCCGGTTACTTCATCGACACGGTGGTTCATCGCGACTCCAAATATACGGCGGGCGAATAGCGCAGGCGGGGATGAATTAACATGCAAACCAAAATTGCGATCGGTACATTGCTGTTCATGCTCATCTTCGTGGCGACCGGTCTGGTACTATTGAACGAAGGGGTGCTGCCCGATCAGGCAGTCAATGGCACGGGCCGCATGCAGATCGAAGCGCGCGCGCAGT
>JADGQE010000281.1 GCA_017882055.1 Thermoflexales bacterium | reverse complement strand
GACGCCTGGCGGCCCAGGCCATGTCCCGTGCGATGCACGGGTGGCCCGCCAGGCGCCGGCGCACTGCACCGGACATGGGCGGAATCTCTACCACTGTCGCAGAGACCCCTCGCTATGCTCGGGGTGACACCGTAAATCAACTCAGAAACCGCTCTAAAGTCCGCACCAGCTCATCGACGGCTTGCTGCACCGGCGGTGAGAGCGGTGCGTCGAACTCGTCGCCCTGGGGTTGAATGCCGATCAACGCCACTTCGCAGCCCAGTTCGTTGACCAGGTATTCAGCCAGAACGTGGGGCGGCAGCGTGTGCGTCGATGCGCTTAAGCCCGAAGTCTCTTGCCAGTCGAGCCAGCGGATCGAGCCGGGTGCTTCGTTCAGCTGTGCGGCGTCGATCAGCAGCACCAGGTCGGGATCAAAACGGCGCAGCGGCCCGGTGAAATTTTCGGGTGCCGCACCCGCATCAATAACAAGTAGGGGCAATTCACACTTGCCCCCGCCTGCGCGCCACCCGGCCTTTGGCCGGGATATGGCGTGGCGGGCAGTGCCAGGGTGAATTGTCCCTACCGCCGATTGCAAAGATCTTGCTACACTTACCCCGGCCGCGTCATCGCCGCGCAGTTCATGGCCGATGCCGACGATCGCGACGCGCAGGGATGGGTAGGGGCGATTCATGAACACATGCGGTGCAGTGCTCCCGTCGCCCTTACTGCGCAGGCTCGTCCGTTTTTGGGTGAGCGAATCGCTCCACAATGGTCTGGACATCCTCGTCTTTTCCGTAGTACACCGTGAACGGCTCGCGCGTCAAGGCCGCCAGTTCCCACTGATCGTGTGACATGCCCAGGCACTCAAAGCGGCAGTTTTGCACGCACTGCGCGCAGAACGTACAGCGCGCCATGTCGTAGCGCAGCACGAAGCGCTTGGCCTTCTTGTCGATCGTGATCAATTCGATCGCGTCCGATGGGCAGTCTTTGTTGCACAGGCCGCAGCCGGTGCACTTCTCCGGATGATACGTCAGCTGGCCGCGCAGCCGATCGGGCGCAGCGTGCTTCTCGAACGGATACTTTTCAGTGAAGGGCTTGCGAAACAAGGATCGCGTGATATCGCCCAGCATGGCGCCAAATTTCATGACAGCACTCCCTGGCCCAAAACGACCATGATCACCCACTGCGCCAGCACCAACAGCGCCGCATATCGCCACCACTTCACCGTCTGTTCGATGCGGAAACGCGTAAACAGGGATTGCAGTCCGGCCAAAAACAGCAGCAGGATAAGCGTCTTGGCGAAGAAATCGATCGGATTGCCGATGCCGCCCAGATACAGCGCGGCGATCAACGTCAGCCCGACGACCATCTCGACCGCTTTGGCCAGCTGAAAGATCGCCAGGCCGCGCCCGCTGTAATCCGTCATCGCCCCGGCGACGATTTCCGTTTCGGCTTCCGGCGCGTCGAAGGGCGGCAGCTCCAGCTTGCCCATCAAACCGACCAGGGCGATCACAAAACCGATCGGCTGGGTGAGCAGGATCCAGTGCGTGCCGGCGTAAGTATTGATGGTGTTGATCTGCCAGCTGTGTGCCACGATCGCCGGGCCGAGCAGCGCCAACAGGAAGGGCGCTTCATACGAAAAGAGCTGCGTCAACGTGCGCGTCGCGCCGATGAGCGAGAAGCGGCTGGCCGTGTTCGATCCGGCCAGCGCCAGCGACATCGTGACGACGCTCAGCAAATAGACCACCACGATGAGATCGCCCGGAAAGTTGTAGGCGCCTTGCAGTCCGACCAACGGCACGTACAGGGCCGTCGTCAGCGCGGCGGCCAGTGCCAGAATGGGCAGGCCGACAAAGAAGCGCGCATCGACGCCGTCGGGCACGACTTCTTCTTTGAAGAAGAGTTTGACCACATCGGCCAGCGGCTGAAACCAGCGGGGGCCGATCCGGTTCTGGAACTGCGCGACCAACTTGCGATCAACCCACAGGTACGCCAGTCCGATGATCAGCACAAACAGACCGGCGGGGAAGAAGAGCACGTTGATGATAGGACCTAGAATGTTCATAAATGGCTCCATGTTACATGCTGCGTGACACGTAATGCGTATTGGGTATTGCGTATTGCGTAAAACATTCCTTGCGCAACACGCTGTACGCATTACTTCTTGTAATATTCAATGCCGTACCGTCGCAGCTGTTCCCACGTCCAGGTCTCATCGCCGTTGATAACGACCATGCGATCGTTGCAGGAGAAGCACGGATCGATCCCGGCCAGCAGCATCGGCATATCGGCCAGTTGATGGCCGACGGCCACTTGCAGCACCGATGAGAAATTGCACAGGCTGGGGGTGCGAACTTTGACGCGGGCGGGCATTTCGCCGCCGCTGCTTTGAATGTAGTAGAACAGTTCGCCGCGCGGCGCTTCAACCCGGCTGACCGTTTCACCGGCGGGTATCTTGCGCGGCATGCGTGCGGTCAGATCGCCCACCGGCAGATGATCGAGAATATTGCGGATCGCTTTGTAACTCTCGAAGAGTTCTCTCAGCCGCACGATGAATTTCGCTTCGAGATCGCCGGCGGTTTCCATGACGAATTCGATGGGGAACAGCTTATAGGCGCCATAGGGCGATTCAACCCGGATATCGCGCGTTAAGCCCGACGCGCGGGCCATCGGCCCGACCACGCCAAACTCTTCGGCCTGTTCTTTAGTCAGTGTGCCGACGCCGCGCGTCCGGCGCAGGAAAGCCTGATCGGTCGTGACGACTTTGAGATAATGGTGTGTGCGCTCTTCCAGGAAATCAAGGCCGCGCCGGATCGAAGCGGCGATCTCGTCGGTCATGTCGAGCTTCACACCGCCCAGCACGTTGACCGAGTAATTCACGCGATTGCCCGTGAAGGCTTCCAGTATATCCATCACGGTTTCGCGATCGCGCCAGGAGTACATGAAGAGCGTCTCGAACCCGGCTTCGTGCGCCGCGACGCCCAGCCACAGGAGGTGACTGTGAATGCGTTCGAGACCGGCGGCCAGTTCGCGGATCGCCTGCGCGCGCGGCGGGGCTTCAACGCCGGCCAACTTCTCGACGCCCAGCGCATAAGCAAACGCGTGATGATGCGAGCAGATGCCGCAGATGCGCTCGAGCAGATAAAGATTTTGGGTCCAGTTGCGTTCTTCGGTGGCGCGTTCGATGCCGCGATGCACGTACCCCAATCGGACTGACGCACCGGTCACGGTCTCGCCGTCAACCTCGAATTCAAAATGCCCCGGCTCTTTCAAGGCAGGGTGCTGCGGACCGATCGGCACGATGAACTTGCCGCTCTTGCCGTTCTTGCCGTTCGAGGCGACGGCGACCGGTTTGAGCTGTATCTGCGCCGGATCGAAATCCTTGCGCAGCGGATACACTCCATCCGGCCACTCGTCGGGCAGCAGCAGCCGATCGGGATGAGGCAGGCCCGTGAGCGTAATGCCGAACATCTCGCTCAATTCGCGTTCGAACAAACTGGCCGCGGGTATAACGCCGCAGATACTCGTCAGTCTGGCATCTGCCCGCGAGGTGTGAGTGCGCAAGGTGACGATGATTGCGCCGGCACAAAAGTGGTATAACGCTTGAAGCGTACCTTCGGCCACCGCCGTTTGGCCGGCCGGCGCAGGTTTGGCGGGCGTGGCTGGATCGAGGCCGGTGATGGCGGCCAGGTAGCCCCAGTGCGAAGCGTGGATGGCTTTCACCGCCGGGATCAGATCGTTCGCCTCGATCGTCACGTCGAGTCGATTCGTCTCGGGTTGGCTGGTGGCTTTGGCCCAGGGCGTGAGCAGCGTCAGGGCTGTTTGCAGCGCAGTGTATTCTTTGCCCAGTAAATATCGCCGGACGGTATCCCACTCGATCTCGAATTCTTTCAAGATGATGCTCAGACAGCCTAATTCCAGATGGAGTTGGTTGTCGTTCCAGCGTGTGCCAATGCCGCCGGCAAACTCAAATTGATCTTTCAGTTGCCTGGCCAGCACGAGCCGATCTGCATGCGTCCTGGCCGTATAGACTGGTCCCTTCGGGAAATGGGCCGCTTGCAGCCATTCTTCGGTCACGGCCTGCGCCGATTCGGGCCGCGCGCCGATATACACGAGCTGATAACGTTGGGCCAGCTCTTGCATGCAGCCTACGGCGCCCGCTACGGGCATGTCCTTCATGACGACTTCGCGCTTGTAGAAATCAGGCATGCCGCCCAGATGCTGCCGCTGACGCCAATCGGCTAAGATACCATCGATGAAGACTAAAACCGCTTTCATGTTTGCTCCTCTGAGAGTTGAAGGCGGGCGGGCCGCTGCGGCGTGGCCCACCACTGCCTTTCCAACTTCGATCATTTCCTTATTTCTTCTGAAGACTTTGCAGCAATTTCACGACACCGTCGATGATAGCTTCCGGTCGCGGCGGGCAGCCGGGAATATAGGCGTTGACGGGGATCACTTCGTCGATGTGGCCGACGACGCCATAGCAGCCCAGAAACACGCCGCCCGAGGTGGCGCACGAGCCGACCGCGACGACGAATTTCGGATCGGGCATTTGCTCGTAGGTGCGCTTCAATCGATCGCGCGATTGCAGTGTGACCGGGCCGGTGCAAATCAATACATCGGCATGGCGCGGGCTGCCTTGCAATATCACGCCGAAGCGCTCCAGATCGTAACGCGGCGTCAACGTCGCGAGGATCTCGATGTCACAGCCGTTGCACGATCCGCTGTTGTAGTGAATGGCCCACGGCGAATTGGTGAACGCCCAGGTCTTGATGGAAGCCAGAGTGTTTTGCCAGGTTTCGGTCAGGCTAAGTGCCATACGGTGCCTCTGTTCTGAAAGGATGAAGGGTGAAGGATGAGGGATGAAGGATGAAACCCCATGAATCTTTAGGCTTCATCCTTGCCCATGCCCCCGCCGAAGGCGGGGTGGGCCGCCAGGCGCCGCCTTCATCCCTCATCCCTACCCCAGTATCAATGCGATCAACGCGAGTATCAATCCGATTAAATACACGCCCGCCATCGGCGCCAGGTTGCTACTGCCCAGCATCAGCACGCCCAGGTGCAGAATGGCGAAAAAGAGCGCCATCACGAAGAAGGTTCGATAGCCGGGCATGGCGTGGCTGGTGAGCTGTTCTTCGCCGCTGGCGTAGGTGCTGGTTTTCAGGGCCGAAGTCGATGATTTGCCGGCCAATATCTTGCCAAAGCCGGACAAGATCGCCGACAGCGCCAGATAGATCACAAATGCAATCGGTGGAACGAGGATTACTTCCATGTCAATGATCCTTTTTAAAAAACGAATCAAGTCGGTTAGACGCCAAAAGCCTTCAGTAGTGCGTTGCCTGCTGGTCCGGTCAAACCCTGCAGTAGACTCGGCCACACGCCGATGACGATCACGGCAAGGGCCATCACGACGAGCGGCACACTCATCGCCAGTGGTAAAGGTTGACCATGCAGCACGGCTTCGGA
>JADGQE010000280.1 GCA_017882055.1 Thermoflexales bacterium | reverse complement strand
CGGTGGCGGCGTGGATGCCGTTGATCTTCGGCCTGTTCGCGCGCGGGCTGCACGATCGACGGCCGGGCCTTTCGGTGGGCGCGGGCCTGGCGTTTGCGACTGCGATCCTGGCCGGCCACGCACAGATGACGGCAATTACGTTGATGGGTCTGGGTGCGATTGCGTTGTGGCAATTCATCAGCGCCGCGACGTGGCGTAACCGCAGCCAGGTGATCGGACTGGCGGCGTTGATGCTGTTGGTGGCGTTCGGTTTGACGGCGATGCAGTTGTTGCCTTCACTTGAAATGACGCGCTATTCATTGCGAGCGGGCCTATCCTACGAAGACGCCACGGCGTATAGTTTGCCGCCGGCTGCGCTGGCATCGATCTTTTCGCCGCTGCTGTTTGGGCGTGGCCCGATCGATTTTTGGGGACCGTGGCAGCGTGTGGAGACGGGCTATCTCGGCAGCGTGCCGCTGCTGCTGATGGGCCTGGCTTTCACCCGCAAGCGATCGAACAGCGCGTGGTTCTTAGCCGCGTTGGGATTGTCGGGCCTGCTGATGGCGCTGGGCAAGTACACGCCGATCTATTCGCTGGTCCACGCCTTGCCCGTGCTGGGCGGCTTGCGCGTTCCGGCGCGCTTTATCTTGCTGACCGATTTTGCCGTTGCGGCGCTGGCAGCGATGGGTATGCAGCGGCTCATGACCGAACGTATCTCGTTGCGGCGAATACTCGGCTGGAATGGAATCGTTCTGGCTGTAGGTGCGATCAGTCTTGTCGCTGCGTATCAGGCTGTGGCGATCGATGGTCATGCCGGAAACTTATCCTCAGCATTGATCGGACTTGTTTTCTTTGCCGTTATCGCAGTACTCATCATGTGGCGGCAGACAAAATCCAAAATCAAAAACACTTGCACCGCGCTGCGGATGCAGTGCAGGTGTCAAAAATCAAAAATTCTATTGGTTGCTCTGGCCGCCATTGAATTGATCGTGCTAGGCTCGACGATCGAGGTGGATGCCAACGATCCGACTCTGGGTTACAATCATCCGGCGTTGGTCGAATACTTGCGCGCCGATCCGAACGCAGTTCGGATCGAGAATACTTCCGGTGCGTGGCAGCCGGACGCGGCCCTGATGCATCGGCTGAATGATGTGGGCGGCATCTTCAACCCGCTCGGACTGGCCGCTTATGAGACGTATCGCGGCGGGATGGGCAATCGCGGTTCGCCCCTGTACAACTTCCTCGGCGTGAAATATGTCCTGGCGCCAAAGGATCAACCGCCCGGCGGTGCATCGTTTGTGCCGGTGTTCAACGCCGATCCGTCAATCGATGTGTATCTGAACACGCAGGCTTTGCCGCGCGCCCAACTCATCGATCGCGTCAAGGTCGTGGCAAACGGTGAAGAAGCCTGGGCGGCGCTCCATGCCCCAGACTTTGATCCAGCGGCGCTGGCCGTCGTTGAAGGCGGACCGGCCCTATCGGCAGCGGGTGGATCGGGCCAACGATCATTATCGTTCGCGCAGCTAGCGATCGACCGTGTGGAATTGGATGTTCAGACCCCGTCGCCAACTTACCTGGTGTTGAGTGACGTCTATTATCCGGGCTGGGTGGCCACGCTTGATGATCAACCCACGCCGATCTATGCGGCGGATTTTGCCTTTCGCGCGGTGTGGGTGCCGGCCGGTTCGCATCACATTCGTTTTCAGTTCGAGCCGAGTGCGTGGCAGTGGGGCGTGGTCATCAGCGGGACGATGCTGCTGGGGGTGCTGGGCGCAGCCGGGCTGGCGTGGCGGAAAAAAGTTGCCTTGCGTTGACAATGATGCTAGAATGGTGGTGTCGAATTTGGCCGTTATCTCAAATCCACTACCAGGAGGCAATAATGTCGTCAGCATCTGTTCGCACCGCGCCGGAACGCCGGCTTCGGTTTCTACGCTATGGGTTGATCGTTGTTGTGGTCGTCGCTTTTGCGTTTGCGGCGGCCACCAGTTTGTTCAGCATGGCAGGCAACATCGGCGCAGCCTTGCTGCAGGGTGTCCTCTGGGGCGTGATCGCCGGGGTCGTGTCGGTGGTCGTGTATTTGATCTACAAGAAAGTGGTTCTGAAAGTATAAGCTGCTCACTCAATACGCGGGGCAAGTTAGGCACTTGCCCCGCGCTTGATTTGTCCGCACGGTCCAATCGATCGTGGTATGGCGTTGAACGACGATCCGCTGAGTTTAACGGCCTCTCTCATCCAGCCCCATATCGGTCCGCCTGTGTTACGGCTCGATCGGCTGACGCGTTGACCCATTTCCCGGCCAGTCTAAGGCCGATACGGTTCAGACACATGCGGTGCAGTGCTCCCGTAAGGCTCGCAGCCCGCGTCCGCGCGGGCGATCCCACCGCGTCCGCGATGCGCGCGGCTGGGTGAGCACTCACTAAACCGTATTGAGTCTACGGCGTAAATTCCACCGTCTTGTAGCCCACCAGAATCAGCAACCGCCGCAGTTCATCTTCAGCATTCTGCCTGGCTTGATTCAGAATGTCATTGGCCAGCGCCGTTTCTCGGAAGTTGCCCACGGCCGCTTCGCGCGCAGCGGTTTCGAGTTGCAGGTTGGGCGGCAGCAAAATACCTTCGTCGCGCAGAACCACGTACGTACACTTGCGATCGTCGAACAGCGCCGTCGTGAAAATTTCTGGATCGGGCAGATGGATCGTCGCTTTGCCGACGCCGGCCTGAATATCCTTGGCTTCGATTTTGGCCAGATCGACGCCGGCATCGACTTTGCCGCAGGCAACCAGCAGCACACGCTGCATTTGGTTGAGCGCGCCGATGCGCATCTGCGTATCGACTACGGTCGAAAGAAAGAAACTGACCGTGTGCAGCTGGCCGAGCGGCTTGATCTGATCGATCACGGATGGCTGTACAATGTTGGTGGGCGTCGGTTGAGGCAGCGACAGCAAATTGCCTAGCACTCCGCCGTTATTTTGAAGGATGACCAGGCCAATCAGGCCGACGAGTATGATCACCAGCACGAGAACCAGTTGCAGGGTGCAGCCTGCACCTTTAATCGATGGCTTCATGAGGATTTGCCTCCTGTATGTACGGCGGGTAGATTGGTAAATTGGTAAACTGGTAACTGGTCAACTGGCGATTGGTAACTGGGAAACTGGTGACTGAGCGACTAATCGACTAATTGACTAATTGACTAATCGACCAATCGACCAATTGCCTCATCGACCAGTTGCCTCGCCACTTATGATGATACCACAACCAGCGGGCCGTGTAGTTTGATCGGGGTTGACCCCATCGAATGGCACTTGTGTGGGCCGTCATCCACAAGTATACTCATTACGCTTGATTCATTTGCTGTACCGGGGTCAACATGATTCAAATCCTGATCGACAATCCATTGCTGCTGTTGTTCACCGTGGCGGCGATTGGCTATCCGCTGGGGCGTATCAAATTCCGGGGCACCAGCCTGGGCGTGGCAGCAGTGCTGTTTGTGGGATTGGCGATCGGTTCACTGCATCCCGACCTCAAACTGCCCGAAATCATGTATTCGCTGGGTCTGGTTCTGTTCGTGTACACCATCGGGCTGAGCAGCGGTCGGGGTTTCTTCGCGTCGTTTCGGCGCAAAGGGCTGCGCGATAACCTGCTCGTGATGGGTGCACTTGTATTCGCGGCGCTCCTGGCGGCGATCGCGCACACGGTGTTGAGTCTGAAGCCGACGCTGACGGCGGGTATGTTTGCCGGCAGCCTGACGAATACACCCGCGCTGGCGAGCGTCGTCGAAGCGATCAAGGGGTTTGCGCCGCCGCAGCTGCTGGATCAAATGCTGGCCGAACCCGTCGTCGGTTATTCAGTGACGTATCCGATGGGTGTGATCGGCGTGATCCTGGCGATTGGCCTGGCGCAGCAGCTGCGGAAGACCGATTACGCGGCGGAGGCGCTGCGGCTGCGCGACCTGGGCGGCTTGAACCGGCGCATTTTCAATCGAACCATCCGCGTCACCAATCCCGACATTTGCCATCACCCGATTCATGAGATCATCCGTCAGAATCGCTGGGATGTGATCTTTGGCCGGATGAAGCATGAAGGCAAATTAGGTCTGGCCCATGGCTGGGTGAGTTTTTGTCCCGGCGATCTGGTGACGGTCGTTGGCTCACTCGAAGAGTTGGACAAGGTTACGTCTTGCCTCGGCGAAGAAAGCCACGAGCGGATCGAACTTGATCGAACTGAACTTGATTACCGGCGCTTCTTTGTATCGAATTCGCAGCTGGCGGGGCATCGCCTGCGCGATCTGAATCTGCCGCAGCAATTCGGCGCCGTGGTGACGCGGGTGCGGCGCGGCGATGTGGAATTTCTGCCGCATGGCGATACGGTTCTGGAATTGGGCGATCGCATTCGCGTGCTGACCCGCCGTGAGAACATGGATGCGATTGCGGCCTTCCTCGGCGATTCTTACCGCGCCCTCAGCGAAATCGATATCCTCAGTTTTAGCCTGGGGCTGGCGTTGGGCTTGCTGGTCGGCATTGTCCCGATTCCACTGCCGGGCGGTGTGAACCTGAAGCTGGGTATCGCGGGCGGCCCATTGATTGTTGCGCTGATCCTCGGCGCGCAGGAACGCACCGGCCCGATGGTTTGGAGCCTGCCTTACAGTGCCAACCTGACGCTGCGCCAGTTTGGCTTGATCCTGTTTCTGGCCGGGATCGGGACGCGCTCCGGTTACGCATTCGTGTCGACGTTTACGCAGGGCGGCGGGCTTTTGATCTTTGTAGCAGGCGCGCTGATCACGTGCGTTACGGCGTTGGCGATGCTGTGGATTGGACAGCGCGTTTTCAAGATTCCGATGGGGGTCTTGATCGGTATGCTGGCCGGCATGCAGACTCAGCCCGCGGTGCTGGGCTTTGCGCTGGAGCAGACCGGCAACGATTTGCCCAACATCGGCTACGCCACTGTTTATCCCATTGCGACGATCGGCAAGATTTTGCTGGCGCAGTTGCTGTTGACACTGTTAAGATAGCTGTGGAGATCGGGCTGACGTGCTATATCGTTCTGCGCTCATCGGCCTGGTGCTGCCGCCGATCTCGTACACCGTCGCCATCACGCGCTTCACTTTGCGCGTCGCTCTGATGGCAGCACTTTACTGCACACGCGCAGAATCTATGAAAGAAAGGAAGAGGGCAATGGCCGTCAATTACAAAGATGAACTCGTCGGCGTTTTTGGTTACCCTGTGGCTGAGAATCCCACGTGCGTTATGCAAGAAGCCGCGTTCGCTGCGCTGGGCTTGCGCTGGCGGTATCTGACCATCGAAGTCAAACCGGAGGCGCTGCCGGATGCCTTTCGCGGTTTGCGCGCCATGGGGCTGCAGGGCATCAATCTGACCATCCCACACAAAGTTGCCGTCATGTCGCTGCTGGATGAAATCTCGCCCGATGCGGCCCTGATCGGCGCGGTCAACACCGTGCGGCGAGCGGGTGATCGGCTCATCGGCGAGAA
>JADGQE010000279.1 GCA_017882055.1 Thermoflexales bacterium | reverse complement strand
GCCGAATGATCGCCGGCGAAACCGAGCGGCGCGCTTCCCACAACGCCTCGGATTCTTCGGCGGTGCGCGCGCGATGGACTTCACTTGCGCCCGAACGGCGCAGCACGTCCACAATTCGCTCGAGATCGCGCTCGACCTGATCCGGATCGCCATCGACCGCAACGAGCAGCAGCGCGCCCGCTTCAAGCGGCAGCTGCGCATTTACGTTGCGGCTGCGCTGAAACGCATCGACCGCGCGAATCACATCGTGATCCATAATCTCAGTCACCAGCGGCGTGATGCCGCTCGACAAAATCTTGCCGACCGCCTCACACGCCTCCGAAAGCTTAGCAAACGCCGCCAGCGCCGTCGATTGCGATCGAGGCTTGGGGATTAAGCGGAGCGTGATCTCGGTGACCACACCCAGCGTACCTTCTGATCCAACGAAGAGTTGTTTGAGATTGTAACCGGCGACGTTCTTGATGGTGTGTCCGCCCACGCGCATCACTTTGCCGCCCGGCAAAACAACTTCAAGGCCCAGCACGTAATCGGCCGTGACGCCATACTTCAAGCAGCGCGGCCCGCCGGCGTTGGTGCTGACGTTGCCGCCGATCGTGCATTGGTTCAACGAAGCCGGATCGGGCGGGTAGAAAAGTCCCTGCGCCTCGACGGCTTGCTGCAGCATCGCCGTCACCACGCCGGGCTGCGTGACCACAATCGAGTCCGCCGCCGAGATCGACAAGATACGGTTCATGCGTGCGAGGTTGAGGCACCACGATCCTTCGCTTGGCACCGAGCCGCCGGCCAGCCCCGTCGCCGCGCCGCGCGGCACGATCGGGATACGCTCGCGATCGGCGATGCGCAAAATATCGCTGACGTGCTGCGTGGTCGTCGGATGCAAAACGACGGCAGGCCGCTGTTCAGCCCAGGTGCCGTCGTACGCATAAGCGGTGAGAGATGCTGGATCGGTCGCAACCGCCGCTGCGCCGACCGCTGCACGCAGCTCAGCCAGCAGTTGGGGGTTGGGGTTGATTACCTGGTTTATCTTTCCGCTCCTTCTTTTTTCTGCGCTTGCCCGTCGTCTTATGCATGCCGCAGGAGCAACCATGCTGACCGCTGCATGGAGCTTCGACTTTCTTTTCCAACGCTTCGAGTTCTGCGATCGGCTGCAGATCGGCCCGCAGCACTTCATACCGCGCGTCTTCGATTTGAACCAGCACGGCATCTCTCAGCGGCAGCACATCGATCACGCGGCCCCGGCCATGCGGCGTGATCACTTCTTTGTTGCGCCTGGGCAATTGCTTGCGCGCTTCAACGTATTGCTCGTATTCATATAACAGGCAGCAGCGCAATCGCCCGCACATGCCGGTGATTTCCTGCGGGTTGAGCGACAGGCCCTGCTCTTTCGCCATCTTGACCGAGATCGGGCTGAAGTCCGTGAGAAACTTCGAGCAGCAACGCTCGGTCAAGCCGCACGCGCCGCCGCCGCCGATAATCTTGGCGGCATCGCGCGGGCCGATGAGTCGCAGCTCGACCTTGGCCCGAAACGCTTTTTGCAATTCGGCCCGCAGCGGCTCGGCGTCGACGTTGGCATTTTCTTCGATGGTATACAAAAAGGACAGACGCTGTCCATCGAAAGTATACTCGGCTTTCACGACGCGCAGCTCGATTCCAAGTTCTTTGGTCTTCTCGCGCCCGATGACCATTGCTTCGATCTCTTGCGTCTCCATATATTTCTTGAGCGCGAGATCGCGATTGGTGGCGATGCGCTCGATCGGTTTGAACGGCCCGTCGGCCTCACCGTGCTTCGGCGGTTCGAGCGAGGCGACCTGTCCCATTTGCTTGCCGCGGCTGGTCGATACGACCACCCAATCGCCCTGACGCAGATCGGCCAGATGCACCGACTCAAAATGATAGACCTTGCCGACCGGCATGAACCGCACGCCGACGATCTTGCGTGGGCGTCCGTTCGGCACTGCCTTTGGCACTGCCACAGTTGCTTCTTCAACTAGCGGTGTTTCCATGTAATCTCCTCGTAATGAATAACGAGTAATGCGTAACTGACCGTTTACTGGTTACTCATTGCGCTGTACGTTCTTCAATCGCTTCAGCCAACACTTGCGTAATATGTTTTACTTTCACCGTGGAGCCGGTTCGTTTCGCGCCCCATTCTAATTGTAGCAAACAACCCGGATTCGCGCTGACGACCACTTCCGCGCCGGTCGAAACCACATCCGCCATCTTGCGATCGAGCAATTCCTTCGACATCGCCGGATGAGTCATATTGTAGATCCCGGCGCTGCCACAACAGCGCGTCGCATCCGGCAGTTCGCGCACGTCAACGCCTTTGTTCTTCAGCCGCATGAGCAGCGCGCGCGGCTGGCGGCGCACACCCTGCACATTCGCCAGGTGGCACGGCTCGTGATACGTGATTGATTTAGTAGCACCGGCTGAAGCCGGCCAATCCGACGGCATGATCTGATCCAGCCACTCGGTCACGTCGCGCACCTTGCTTGCAAATCGATCGGCCCTCTCAGCCCACGCGGGATCGTCGTGGAAGACGTGCGCGTATTCCTTAAGGAAACCGCTGCACGCTGCGCAGTCGGCCACAATCGCATCAAGTTGGCCTAACTTCTCAAACGCCTCGATGTTGCGCTTCGCCATGCGGCGCGCAACATCTTTCATACCTTGATCATCTTGCGGCGCGCCGCAGCACATTTGATCCTGCGGCGTGATCACGTCACAGCCGAACTGCTTCAGCACCTTCACGGATGCGCGGCTGGCATCGCCAAAAGCGACGTTCATCACGCAGCCCAGGAAGAAACCGACCCGATATTGCGACTGGGAAACCTGCGAGGTCTCACTGCTGCCATTCTTCTGCGCGACAACTTGCAAAGACCTCGCAGGTTTAGCGAGTTCCCGCCATAGCGGCTTTGGCAGCGTGGGCGCCATCTGCACCAGATCCTTCAGCGCCGGGCCAAAACGTGGTACCCAGCCAAACATTGCGACGCCGAGTTTGTCCAACTTCACACGTTGAGCCAGTCGCGCCGGCCAGGCAAACCACTCAATGCGGCGCGGCGAGATCAGCGCATGGGTGAGTATCAAGCGAATGAGCCACGCGCGCGGATGCTTCTCTTCGACCGCGGCGCGGCCCTCGACGATGAGTTCGCCAATCGGGATACCGGCGGGGCAGACCGTATTGCAGGCGCGGCAATCGAGGCAGTGATACAAATGCTCTTCCACACCCGGATCGGCCAGATCGAGCTTGCCATCTTCGACCGCGCGCATCAGCGACAAGCGACCGCGCGGCGAAAAAGTTTCGAGCGTGGTCTGTTGGTAGGTGGGGCACACCGGCAAGCAGCGCCCACAACGAATGCAGTCCATCAAAGATTCGTAGGTGGGCAGTTCAGGCGCGGTAAAGGCAGGACCAGAGATCGGGGCAAAAATGGGATCGGACTTTTGGTTAGGAGAGGTCATAGGCCAATATGAGTAAATTTTTCGGCAAGGCTGCCTCGCCGATATTGAGTCTTCCAGGTTAAGTGCAGCGAACTGATGTCTATGCGCCTTCGATCGTCGTCTAGCCGTGAAATCTTACCACACTTTGAAACCACGGCCCATGTTTGACTCGCAGCTCAGATACGTGGCAAATGATGCGAGGTCGGCTGATGGATTTCTAGCCGCTTGCGAAGTTTGCGTCTGGCACTGATTGTGTTACGATGTGTGCATCCCATGCTCCCAAGGAGATCGCATGAGCAACCCGCCCTTCCCCTGGCGCAAGACATTTATCCTCGGTTTCGGCTTCTTTGGCATCTCAATCGTATGGCCTATCTTTAACAGCTTGATACCGCCGTTCCTCGCAGACCTCGGACTCTCCACCCTCGTCGTCGGTTTTATTTTGACCTGGGACAACATCCTCAACATGTTTCTTCAGCCCTGGATCGGCGCGCGATCCGATCGAACCCGCAGCCGTTTCGGGCGGCGCAAGCCCTGGCTGATGCTGGGGGCGCCATTGGCCGCGGTGTTCTTCATGCTGGTGCCCTTCGTGCGCGAAAATTTTGTCTTAATCGCGCTGGCGATTCTGGGCACCAATATCGGCATGGCGCTGTTCCGTTCACCGACGGTTGCCTACCTCGGCGACCTGTTCAAACCCGGCGAACGCAGCAAAGCTAACGGCGTCATCAATTTAATGGGTGGTTTGGGCGGTGCAGCCGCGCTGTTCGGCGGCGGCGCGTTATACAAACTGGGGGTGCCCCTGCCCTTCATTGTCGGCGCGGGCGTGATGTTGATTGCGATCGTGATCGTGATCATCGCCGTGCGCGAACCTGAATACGAAGCGCCGGTCATGGTCAGCGAGAAACAGCCGGGGGTGCTGGATAACTTGCGTGAAGTCGCACGCCGCTCCGATCGGAGCGGCCTTTTCTTGCTCGGCGCGATCTTTGCGTGGTTCGTCGGCTGGAACGCCATGGAAGCCTTCTTTACACTGTATGCGCGCGATGTGTTGGGTATCAGCGAGGGCACCGGCACGCAGATGCTGACGGCTTTCGCAGCGGCGCTGATCCTCTTCGCCATCCCCAGCGGCTTGATCGCCACGAAGATCGGCCGCAAGCCGACGATCCTGACCGGCCTGGCTGGAATGGTCATCGGCCTGATCGCCGGTTTTTTCGTTCGCAACCCGACGGTGTTATTGATCGTGTTAGCCGGTATGGGCGGCTGCTGGGCATTGGTCAACATCAATTCGCTGCCGATGGTTTACGATTTAGGCGGCGAACAACACATCGGCGCATTCACGGGCTTGTACTACTTCGCATCTTCGGCCGCGGCCATCACCGGCCCGATCGCGGCCGGCGGGCTGATCGACTTGCTGGGCAAGAACTACACCGTTCTCTGGATCTTCAGCGCCATCTTCATCGGGCTGGCCGCGGTCTTGATGCTGCGCGTGCAACCCGAGAAAACCGGTTCGGCGTAGAACCACCTTCCTTGCAAACGATCTTCTTTCAACCGCGATGAGGCCCACCAAAGCTGGGCCTCATCGCCTTTCAATCAGCGACAGGCGTAACATGCGCCCGATCTCCGCAAGTCATTGACGAATATCGATCGGCTGATCCAGGGGGGCCAGCTGCCGTGATTCGCCTCCCTTTGGGGCTTTTGAAGCCACGCCGCCTTGGCGTCACGCGCCATGATTTTTGCTGCATCCCTCGCATGATATAATTGCCCCGTGTACTTGTTTACCGAGGTGTCATGCTGAGCATCTTTTCGCGAAGCATCTTTACCACGATGGGCGCTTGATGCTAACTGGCGCAGAGATTCTGCCCATGTCCTGAGCGCATTGTGCTCAGGTGGGCCGCCAGGCGTCGTCGCACACGCCTGGCGGCCCACCGCCGCTGTGCGGCGGGTATGGGCAAACGCTCCTGCTCAGAAACTTGCGTCTAGGCCGATGCTGGCGCGAGCGTGAAGCCGAGTTGAGTCGCTTTCTTTTTGAGACGCGCCACTTCCCGGTCAC
>JADGQE010000025.1 GCA_017882055.1 Thermoflexales bacterium | reverse complement strand
TACGGCGGCCACCGTTGCAACAGAAAGTTGCTTCGTGTACCCGGCGGCCAGCAAGGCCAGCATCGCTAACACGACGTTGCGTTTGCCATGTTTGGGATCATCGTAATGCGTAATGGCGATGACGGCCAGCAGCTCAAACAGCACCATCAGCATGTGCTGGCGAAACAGCGGCCCGACGTGATAGATGAAGTTCGAGGCGAGCACCATCAAACCTGAAATGGCCGCAATGGGTCTGTCGCGCGTTTTCGAATGGACGACCCAGCCGACCAGTGCTGCAATCAATAACGTGGCTGCGAAAGACAACACGCGCCCGGCCGTCAACGTTGGCCCGAAGATGGCGAACAGCGGAATCACGAGCAGGTGAAACAGCGGTGGATAGTTGCTGGAGTAGAACGGATAGACTTCGTCGCTGCGATATGGCCACTGCCCCTGCGAAAACAGAAGACTGTCGTTGAGTTCGAAACCCTCGCCTTGATCGTAATCGTAAGGGAATTGAAACAGCGCGAGTGCGTAAACACAGTAGATGACGAGATACAGGATGAAGACGGCCAGCGCCAACAGCGTGAGTATTTTGGTTACCTGGGCAAGTGGTTTATCGGTCAATTGGTCAACTGGTTGATGAGTTAAGTGGGGCATTTGCCATTGTTCATTGATCATTGAACATTGATCATTGTTTAAGCCGGTTTGTTGCCCAATCTAATCAAGGGAATCGCCATCACGCTGATGGCCACGCCGAGAGCCAGACCGATCTTTTGAAATGGGCCGAAGCCCGCCTCGCGCGCGCCGATCACGTTGACGGCCAGGACGCCGACGATGATCAGCCCGCCGATCGCGACGAGGATAAAACCGAGTTGCCGTTTGGTCATCACGGCGGCGATTATAGCATAACCTTCACCCAAATCCCGCTGGCGGGCCGTGTGGAAAATAAACACACAGGCCCCTGTCGAAGACCTCTGACAACAGGGAAAGGACGGGGCCGGGGCGTTTGACGCTGCTTGACCTCCATGCTATACTCTCGCCCATTGATTTGGGCGAGTGCGACGCTCGATGACGGATCTTAACGTCACAGCGCAGCAGTCGCTTTTTTGTTGGCAGGAGCCTGGCGTGAACGAGCCGGTGCTGGTGCTAAATCGAAACTTTGAGCCGCTCCATGTGTGCAATACGCGGCGCGCCATCGGCCTGATGCTGGTCGGCAAAGCCGAAATCGTCGAGAATGGCCGCGGCTACATTCACACGGTCAATACCCGTCTGCCGCGGCCCAGCGTCATTCGCTTGATCTACATGATCAAGCGCCCGCGTCCGCACGTCAAACTATCCAAGCGCGAAATCTTCCGGCGCGATGAATTTCGCTGCCAGTACTGCGGCGAAGAACATCCGCGCCTCACCGTCGATCACATCGTGCCGCGCCGCCTGGGCGGCGCATACTCGTGGGATAATCTGGTCGCGGCCTGCCCGGCCTGCAATCGGCACAAAGGCGGCCGCTCTCTTTCGGAATTGCATATGCGCTTGATTCGCCCGCCCTTTGAGCCGTCGGCGTCGGCACGGTATCTGTTCGGCCGCCAGGCGCGGGCGTATCATGAGTGGACACGTTATCTGGAGGGTTGGTAGAAGCTAGAGGGTGGACGTTGGAAGTTGGTTGATCAGGTTCTGGTCAGCAAGCAGATTCGCTTCCAGTCGCCACTCTCCAATATCTAATTTCTATCTTCCAACTTCTGTCCTCCAGCTTCTAACTTCTATCCTCTATCTTCCAAATCATGGCCAAAAAGAAACGTAAACCGATCAGCCCGTTTGAATTCGTCTTAGTCAGCGTCATCATCGGGCTGATCGCATTGATCGGCCTGCAACTCTTGCTGAGCCAATCGGCTCCGGCACGCCCGATCGTCGTGGCGCAGGTGCGGCCATCTCCCACGACGACTTCGACGCCGACCCTGATCGCGATGCAGGTCGATCTGGCGAGTCTGCCCACGCAGGATCTGCCGCCGACGTGGACATCGACGCCGACATGGACGCCCACCCCAACCCGCTCGGCCACACCCACCGACACGAGCACACCGCCGCCGACGGCGAAGCCGCCGCTGCCCGGTCTGCGCCCGACGGTAACGCCTGCGTTTTTCGTGGTCATCGCCAATTTCTCGCCGGAGATCACCGAAACACTGGCGCCCACGCCGGT
Source organism: Thermoflexales bacterium (assembly GCA_017882055.1). Taxonomy (GTDB): domain Bacteria; phylum Chloroflexota; class Anaerolineae; order Fen-1058; family Fen-1058; genus JADGQE01. Next base: position 14,229 of record JADGQE010000025.1, on the reverse strand, counting down.
GCCGCTGATCGATCTGCCGCGCAATACGATCAACATCGTATTGTTGGGCAGCGATCAACGTATCAACGAACCGGGCTGGCGCACGGATGTGATCATCGTGGTCAGTATCAATCCCGATCTGCCATCGGTCAATATGTTCAGCATTCCGCGGGATACGTGGCTCTACATTCCCAACTGGCGCTACACACGCATCAACCTCGCGGATTCGCACGGCGAAGCCGTAAAGTTTCCGGGCGGCGGGCCGGGCCTCGTGGCGCAGACTTTGCAATACAACTTCGGCATCCCGGTGCAGTATTTTGCGCGCGTTAATTTTGACGGTTTCAAGAAATTAATCGACTCGGTCGATGGCGTTGATGTCATTGCCGATTGCCCCCTGTACGATATTTTTCCCGATAATCCGCCGGACGTAAGCGACATCGGTTACACGGCCGTCACGGGTACGATCAATATTCCGGTGGCGGGTGTCTATCACCTCGATGGCAAACATGCGCTGTGGTACGCGCGCTCACGCAAGACCACGAGCGACTTCGATCGATCGCGCCGGCAGCAGCGCGTGCTGCGCGCGTTGTGGGCCAAAGTGCGGGAACAGGGCCTGATCAACAAATTGCCTGATATCTGGGGTGATCTCCTCAATACCGTGCAGACTGATCTGAGCCTCAACGATGTGATCTATCTGGCGAATCTCGGCACGCAGATCGATCGGTCGCACATGAAAGACAGTTTCCTGGATGGAGCGTCGGCGCATTACTTTACGAGCGTCGAAGGCGCGTCCGTCTTCTCTTACAATTACAAAGAAATATCGAGCACGATCCAGACCGCATTTCTGCCGCCGAACATGCTGCAGACCGGGCAAGCACCCGCTTCGATCGAAGTCCTGAACGGCACCGGAAATCCAGACTGGGACGCGGTAGGCGCTGATCGATTGAATTGGGCCGGTTATCAAGTGACGAAATATGGCCCGGCCGATCGATCCAATTTTGCCGACACACTGATCTACGATCTCCGTCCAACTTCCAAGGGTTCGCGCCTGTCGGAACTGGGGCGGCTTTTCCGCGTGCCGGAGAATCACCTGATCACGCAGCCAGATCCAGACGCAGGGGCTGAGTACCGCGTCATCCTCGGCGCGGACTTCGAGCCGTGCCAGCGCGCCAGTCTCCGCGCTTCTCCTGCCCGCACGCCTACGCCCGTACCACCACCCTAACGGGTCGATTGATCAACCGGGCAATCGGACAACGGGCGGCCTGGCTGCTGATCATAGTCCAGTGATCATCCATCAGGGTTTATTTGTCATTGTGCCTTGCTCTTTGGTCATTTGCCATTGTTCAAGTATAATCACGCCCGTTGTCACAAATGTCTGGTAAGTGGATCAAAATGTCCTTTGCTATCAAAAATCTTTCTGTTGCTCGTTCTACGACTCGATGGTTCCGGGGCTTAATCGCAGGTGTGTTGCTCGCAAGCACATCAGGCTGCGCTGACTGGGCCGTTCAGCCTACGCCCATTCCGGCCGTCGTCGCCACAACCGCGCCTACTCTGCGTCCGACCGTAACGCCGCTGCTGCCCGATACGCCGGCGCCCACTTTGACACCGTCACGAACATTGAGGCCGTCGCTCACGCCTGCTCCTACGTCGACGCCGACCGCTACGCCAACTCCGACGATCCCACCGCGCCGGCCATCGTCCGGAGAGTTAGGCGTCTCAGTTGAAATCATGTCCGGTCTGGTGATTAGTAATACGCGGGTGCCTACGCCGGCTTCGATCGTCGATTTGCCAGAGGGTGCAATCAATGTGCTGCTGCTGGGCAGCGACAGCCGCCCGGGTGAAAAGATCGGGCGCACGGACACTATCATCGTAGCCAGCATCAATCCGTCTCAACAGTATGTAACACTGCTGAGCATTCCGCGCGACTTGTGGGTCTTCATTCCCGGCCTCAACAGATTCGATCGGATCAATACCGCCGATTTGTATGGCGCGCTTTACAAGATCGGCAAGCGGGGTGAGTTGCTTGCTGAGACGATCCGTTACAACCTGGGCATCCCGGTAAACTATTACGCATTTATCAACTTTGCGGGCGTTGAGAAGATCATCGACAAATTGGGCGGCGTGGATGTGCTGGCGCGCTGCCCGTTGTACGATGTTTTTCCGGACTTGCCGGCAGGCCAAAATGACATTATCACTGATCCGGTGCAGTTGGCGACCGTGCCGACTGGCACGATCAATATCAAGACGCCGGGACTTTATACGTTGGATGGCAAACATGCCTTGTGGTATGCGCGCTCGCGTTATTCGACCAGTGATTTCGATCGATCGCGCCGGCAGCAAACCGTCCTGAAAGCGGTCTGGTCCAAGATCAAAGCCGAAGGGTTGATCGCGCAGTTGCCCAATTTGTGGGGTGATTTGACCTCTCTGGTGACAACCAACCTTAGTCTGAACGACGTCATCTATCTGGCCTCGTTCGGTTCGCAGTTGGATGACAACCAGATCAAGCTGCGGGCGATCGATCAACTGGTGATCACGCCCTTTGTGACTGCCAATGGCGCGGATGTGTTATTAATTCAGCCGGATCGCATGGCGTTGGTCGTGGATGAGGCTTTTACGCCGCCGCTGTCGAATGTGGCTTCGCAATCGACGGCGCGCGTCGAAGTCTGGAATGGCAGCGGCGTGCCGGACTGGGATCTGCTGGCGGTCGATCGATTGACTTCGCAGGGCTTTACCGTGCCAGGTTACACCACGGCTGATCATGCCTACACGCAAACGCTGATTATCAATTACACTTCGACGAACAAAGGTTCACGGTTGAATCAACTCATGCGGCTGTTCAATGTGAAACAGTCCCAGGTGATCGCTCAGCCGGATGACAACAGCCCGGTCGCTTATCGCCTGATCGTTGGCCCCGATTTCGATTCGTGCAAGCCGCCAGCTCCACCGGTGGCCTTTCCGCCTACGCCGGCTCCCACGCCAACGGCACAGCCGTGAGGGTGGCAATGATATCGCGTTGAACAAAAAGTCCGGCTGGTGACACGATTTCACCAGCCGGACTTTTTTGTACAGAATCCAAAACACTTGCACCGCACGCACGCCATGCCCCCGCAGAAGGCGGGGTGGCGCGCCAGGCGAGTGCAGGTGTCTAAAATCGCAAATCAGCCATCCGCATGTGCCATTCTGTTGCTTGCTCGTAAGCATAGGCCAATTTCAAAATCTTGTCTTCCCGCCAATGTGGCCCGACGATCTGAAGTCCGATCGGCAGGCCCGACGCCGTAAAACCGCAGGGCAAAACCAGTGCGGGATTGCCGGTCAGATTGAACATGCGCGTGAAGCGCGTCAAGTTGCCGCGCGAGAGGATCAGCGGATCGCTGTCGTCGATGGGCGTGGCCGGCATTGGCGTGGCCGGCAGCACCAGCGCATCGATCGAATCAAAGAGCCGCTCCAGCTTGCACTTCCACTCGGCCTGGGTATGGCGCGCCAGCGCATAATCGACACCGGTGACCGCGGTGCCCCACCTCAAGCGCGTCAATACGTCTTCGCCAATTGCATCGGCTTGCGCTTGAATTCGTTCGCGATGAAACGCCGCCGCATCAGCCAACAGGATTTTGCCCGATGCTTTTTCAGAGATATCGAAGCCTGGCAGCGTGACGTCGTGTAAAGCAAAGCCCAAATCTTTGATGACGCCAATCGCGGCCTGAACGGCGGCTTCGGTTTCAGGATGCAGATCCGCGAAGAAACTTTCGTCGGGAATGCCAACCCGGAATGGCGAATGCGGAATGGCGAATTCTAAATTCTGAATTCTAAATTCTGAATTTAGAATTGATCCTGGATCATCTTTGTCGTGTCCGGCGATCACTTGCAGCAACAAGGCCGCATCTTCGACCGAACGCGCCAGCGGCCCGGCGTGATCGAGTGACCACGATAACGGCACGACGCCGCGCAAGCTCACGCGGCCATAGGTCGGCTTCAGCCCCACGACGCCGCACAGCGACGCTGGAATGCGAATCGATCCACCCGTATCTGAGCCGAGCGATCCCAGACACAATCCCGCCGCCAGTGCTGCTGCCGATCCGCCACTTGACCCGCCCGTGATGTAATCAGTGTTCCACGGATTGCGGCACGCGCCAAAGTGCGGATTGATCGAGGTGACGCCCAGTGCCCACTCGTGCAGGTTGAGCTTGCCGAGAAAGATCGCGCCGGCATCACGCAGCCGCTTGACGGCGAATGCGTCTTCGATTGCGACGTTATCCTTCAGCAAAATGCTGCCGGCCGTCGTGTGCGCGCCGCGCACATCGAACAGGTCCTTGAATGCAAGTGGTATACCATGCAGCGGGCCGCGATCGTCGTTGTGCGCGATCGCTTCGGTGGCAGCGCGTGCTTCGGCCAACGCCGTGTCCGCGGTCACTTCGAGAAACGCATTAAGCTTGGGGTTGATCGCTTCGATACGATCGAGGAGACTCTGCGTCAGTTCCAGCGGCGAAATCTGTTTAGATCGAATCGCCTGGCTGGCTTGCGAAATGGTGGAAACAGGAAGATCAGAGATCATGTTTTGCTTCAAAGTATTGCGTATTCCGTGGAACGTTGCTTACGGAATACGGAACACGTTTTCACTTCGCAAAGTACGCCAGCGCCTGCCGAACACGTTCTCCCACATCGGTTGAGCCGTCACGCGGCAAACTCGCCAGCGCGGCCTGCGCTTCGACGATGCTGTAGCCCAGACTCGTCAATGCGCCGATCACTTCCGTGTCGGTGTCGGACAGGTAGGCGATCTCCGATGTCCGCGTGACGACGCCGACTTTGTCCTTGAGATGAAAGATGATGGCTTTGGCAGTCTTGGGGCCGATGCCAGGCACGCGGGTCAGCACTTCGAGCTGCTCGTGCGCGATGGCCGAGCGGAGTTGATCGGGCGAGGCTGCGCCCAGCACCGCCAGCGCCGTCCGCGCACCGACGCCGCTCACACTGAGCAGCAGTTCAAATAAGTCCAATTCCTCCTGGCTGGGAAAGCCGTACAACGTCCAATCGGTTTCGCGAATATGCAAGTGGGTGGCTAGATCGATCACACGTCCGATCGCCGCCGCATCGCGCGTGGCCGCCGGAACGTAGACGCGCAGACCGATGTTGCCGACGTTGATGATGAGGTTGTCTTTTCCGATCGATTCAATGGTGCCGTGCAAGTGTGCGATCATAGGAATAGAATCCAGAATTGAGAATTGAGAATCCAGAATTGAGAATCCAGAATTCAGAGGCCAGAAACCAGAATTGAGTGATCAGGAGCCTGTAAGATCATCAAAATTCTAACTCCTGAATTCTATCTTCTGACTCCTGGCTTCTGTATTCTCACAAAGTCGTTATACGCGCCGAATGCAAATGACAGACGGCAATCGCCAGCGCGTCGGCGGCATCGTCGGGCCGGGGAATCTGATCGAGGTTGAGCAGCAATTTGATCATTTCTTGAATCTGCCGCTTGTCGGCCCGGCCATTGCCCGTGATGGCTTGCTTCACTTCGAGCGGCGTGTATTCGAAGATGCGGAGGTTGGCTTGCGCCAGTGCCAGCAATATCACGCCGCGCGCATGTCCCACCGCCAGTGCGGTGCGGACGTTTTTGTTGAAGAAGAGCTGCTCGACGGCGGCGTGATCGGGCCGATATTGCTCGACCAGTCGCGTGATTTCGTGGTAAATGGTCACGAGCCGATCGGGCAAGGCTTGATCCGAAGGCGTCGTGATCACGCCGTACGCGACGGCGACCGCCTGCGAATCTTCTTCGCGGACAAGGCCGTAGCCTGTAATCGCCGTGCCGGGATCGAGACCGAGAACGATCATTGCCGCCCCTTCGCTTGGGCTTAACCACGACCCTGCAAGCAGATACAGAGCCGCGGTTAAGAATTGCCGGTAAGCAAACGGGGCGAGATAGTCTCGCCCCGAAATTAAAGTGCCGATATAAATCAGACGGCCTGGGCCTCGATCTGGCGCATCACTTCATCGCTGATATCGAGGTTGCTATACACGCTTTGCACGTCGTCGAGTTCTTCCAGGTTATCGATCACGTTCAGCACCGACATCGCATCTTTCGCTTCGAGCGACATGGGAGTCTTGGCTTTCATGATCAATTCGACCGTTTCAGGCTTGAGGCCGGTCCGCAGCAGAGCCTTGTTCACCGTATGCAGATCGCCCGGCTGAGTGTAGAACTCAATCAATTCGCTGCCGACCTCGACGTCTTCCGCGCCGGCTTCGATTGCCATCTCGAAGGCTTTGTCGCCGTCGATGCCCCCGCGCGGAGCCGAGATGTAGCCCCGCTGATCGAACGACCACGCCACCGCGCCGTTTTCAGCCAGGTTGCCGCCCGCACGCGTGAAGATGCGGCGCAGATCGGAGATGGTGCGGTTCCGATTGTCGGTGACGACTTTGACGAGCATGGCCACACCGTGCGGACCATAGCCTTCAAACATCGCCTCTTCAAACTGCTCGGCGTCTTTATCGAGACCCGCACCACGCCGGATCGCACGCTCGATGTTTTCTTTCGGCATACCCGCGCCGCGTGCCTGATCCACGACCAACCGCAACTTGAAGTTCGAGTCGGGATCGGGACCGCCTTCGCGAGCGGCGACGGCGATTTCACGCCCCAGGCGCGTAAAAGCTTGACCGCGCTTGGCATCATTTGCGCCTTTCTTACGTTTGATGGTTGCCCAGTGGCTATGACCTGACATAGTCGGCTCCTTCGAGGATACAACGACCCCGAAGTTCGGGGTCATCGGGGGACTTGTGTAATTTCGCTCGGATTATACCACCGTCGTTTCGATAGAGTCAAGCAAGCATGGACGCACAACAGTGTGCACGCAAAAGGTGTCAGGCAAATTGGGTTTTGCCGCAGTTGCACTGCGGGCGGCGGGCATCAGCAGTACAACTGCTGACAAACTTCGCGTGCACACGCAACGGATGTCTACGGTGCATGGACAAACGGATCGGGAGGATGCGCCGACTACGACGGCGGTTGAATCTCTTAGCGGCTTCTGCGTTTCTGCGGTTTGCTTTTGATTCGCTTATCGGCGGCGGCGAGGATTTGATCGATCACTTCGACGCTGACGTCGCGCCCACCGCGCAAATTATCACGAATGGCGACGATGGTGTTGGCCGGCCCGAACGGAAACGCCCACCAACCTGCCACCAAGGTCACGAGCGTGTAAGGCAGACTCTTAAAGAACGTCGCTTCGCCGGGGCGAATGAAGTAGGCCGAACTGACTTGCTGTTTCGAGATGAGGAACAGCGAGATCACATATTCAAATACGACGAAGCGCGAGCCGCGCTTGATCTCCTCACGCATCTCGCCGATGGTCATACGTCCGATACCGCGAATGGTAGGCAAGGTTGCTCCTAAAGTCATGAGGCATCAATGCTCGGGTAAGGGTGAAGCATTCGCCAATGAATCTATGCTGATTGTCACACCGACCGGCGCTACGACACCGATCGATTGTGATGCTGGTGCAAATGCTTCGCCCCTGCAAGTGGATTATTTCTTCCGGCGCAGCATCAACGGCAATCCCACCAACGCCGTTGCCAGCGCAGCTGCACCGATCGCGGCGGTCGTGACCGTCTGCGGCTGCATGCCGGGCATGACCACTTCACCGTTGCCATACTCGCGGAACAATTTCCCCCATTTGGTTTGCAGGGCCGCTTCGACGCGCGGGCGTCCGACGAACGGATACCAATAAACGTTGTGGTAGAAATTGCTGGCGAAGTAACTCCACGGCACCAGCGGCGATCGCAGCAGCAAGCCTTCCAGCGGCTTCAACGGGCCGTGATAGATCATCTTCTGGCCCTTGCTCGCAAACGTATCGGTCTGGATGAAGTTCCAGGGAATTTCCTGCTCGATGTCGTAACCGACGATTTTGATCTGCTTCGGATCGGCGATGCCAAGACCGCGCTCGTGCGCCATTCGCAGGAACGGAATCTGCATCGGATCGAAGCCTTGCAGTTTGGCCGAGATCGCATCAATGGCGACTTGATCGCTCGACGCGAGCAGGATATCCTTCTCGTGCCAGTTCATCGCACGCGGGCCAGGCCCATCGCCCGCAAAGGTGCCGTCCATCACGGCGAAGACGCCGCTGTGAATATCTTGCTGGATTTGCAGCAGATCGACCAGCGTCTCGTGAATCACGGCGTGCGTCCAGTGGCGCTTCCGATGGAGCAAGCCGCCGAACGCATTCTTCATCGCGCCGGTGATCGTCGTGAAGACGTGCGTCTTGACGGTGGGCAGCTGCACGATGTTCTTGCCGATGAAGGGTTCAGGGATGTACACGCCTTCGGGGTATACTTTGTCGAGCACGAGAAATGGTGTCTTCGGTTTGTATTCAACCCACTTCACTTCGGGCTTATACAAATACAGGCAAGGCACACCGTATTTATCGGTGACAAATTTCTGCTTGTTGTTGGCTTCGCCGTCGGCGGTATTGACCACCACCGTGTCGTTGTGCGCGCCGATCAAGTTGTAGCCGTCGGCCTGCATCGCCTTGATCACGCCTTCGAGTTGCCACGGCTCGGTCGAGCATGCCGGATACCACGTCTGCCACGAGATGTTGATCTTGAGCAGCGTGTCCTTGTCTTTCGGCAGAACCTGCTGATAGCCCGCCAGATCGAGCAGTTTGCGGTAGTCGTCCAGCACCGTTTCGGGCCGGGTCTTGAGCACCGCCACGGTTCCTTTGCCAGGAAAATCAGCCATACGTGTAACCTCCGTCCAATGATTGAACCTGCGTCTATCATTGTACTCGACCTGAGAGCGTGTCGCAAGGCGCGGCGGACAAGGTGGGCACGCAAAACATGTCAGCTGAGGCGGCTCCCATGCGGCCGTTCAGCCGGGCGTGGGGAGCCCGGCTGAACGGCCGCTAACTGCCTGACAAACTTTGTGTGCACACCGGACAAGAGGCACGGGCCGCCCTGAAAACGGGAGCGCATGTGTTGTTCGTTGTTCATTGTTAGGGTATAATCGTCGCGTTGAAATTAACGCCGGAGGATCGGCATGTCGAAACCTGAAGTATCAGAAGCGCAGGCTTTGCGCCGCAAGATCACCTCGGTGCTGCTGCAGGGCACTCGCCTGAAGGCGGGCAAGACCAAGAAAGAATGCGCCGAAGCGCTGGGCGTAACGGTCGGCGTTTACTCGGCTTACGAAGCAGGCCGGCGCGATCTGTCCTTGCCTGAACTGGAATTCCTGGCGCACTTCTTGAAGGTGCCCATCGCCGATTTCTTCGAGAATCAAGAGCGCCTGGTGGATGAAGAGCCGCCCCTGCCGCGCGAGCAAGTCGTGGAACTGCGCCAGCGCATCATCGGCGCACTGCTGCAGAAAGCGCGCACCGACAAAAACATGCCGCACAGGGATGTGGCGGAACTGCTCGGCGTTTCGCCGCGCACGATCACGCAGTACGAATTCGGCCAGAGGCCGATTCCCCTGTCGAGCTTGCAGGAAGTGGCCGACGCATTAGAACTGCCGATGAGTTATTTCGTCGACGAAGGCTTTGGGACACTGGGCGAAGAAGAATTGATCCGCAATCAATTTGCGCGCTTCAGCGAATTGCCGGAAGATGTTCGCCGCTTCGTCATCAATCCGAGCAATATCAGTTACATCCGGGTGGCCCAGCGCTTGTCGGATATGACGGTCGGACAGTTACGCAACATTGCCGCTTCGCTGTTGGACATCACGTATTAGGAAGGTACAAGATGAGCACTGGCGATGAATTAAAGGACGAAGGCACCAAGTTGTATCACGACGGCCGCTACGAAGAGGCTGCGGCCAAGTTTGTCGAAGCCCAGGCGGTCTTTACGGCGGCGAATGATGTCAAGAGCGCAGCCGAAGCGGTCAACAATCGCGGCGTGTGCTGGCGGCAGGCGGCCAAATGGGCTGAAGCGGCTGCGGCCTTCGACGAAGCGCGTCGGCTGTTTCAGTCGCTGAAGGATGTCGTGGGCGAAGGCCAGGTCGTCGGCAATCTGGCGGCGCTGGCCGAATCGCAGGGCGATAAAGATCGTGCAGAACAGCTATATCAAGAAGCGATCGAAATATTTGAGAAAACCGGCGAGAAGCAGTTGGCCAAGGACACTTACACCGCCTTGAGCAAACTGCGCTTGAAGCAGCGCAACGTCGTCGGCGCGATGACGGCGTTGGATGCCGGGCTGGAACAGTTAGATAAACCGAATCTGATCGAGCGCATGGCACGCAAGATTCTTCATAGCGGGCCGTCCGGAAAAACCGGCAGCTGATGTCCGAAGGCAGTAAAACGAGAAACCTGGTTTCGCCTGCTCCGCAGGAGTCAGAAACCAGGTTTCTTTTTTGTCACCCACTTGTGATTCGAATGACCTAGTGGTTTGACCATTAAATTTTGCAGGGTTGTTCCGCCGCAGCGGGAGCACTGTGGTACATCCTGCGGATGCACCATCGCAGGACACCGCATGTGTTGGACTGCGGCGCGGCAGTGCAACTGCCTTCGGAACTACGCAGAACTTGTTAGTCAAACCACTAGTCTGAATCCGCAATCTTGAGCTGCGGATGATCCTTCTGCGCTTGTTCGATGATGACCTGCGCCGCATGCGCCGGGACTTCCTGGTAGTGATCGAATTCCATGCTGAAGATGCCGCGCCCCTGCGTGATCGAGCGCAGGTCAGCCGCATAGTGCTGCATTTCGGCCAGCGGCACGAGGGCGGTGATGACGCTCCGGCCGGCCGATTGATCCATACCTTGCACGTGCGCGCGCCTGGTGTTGATGTCGCCCAGCACGTCGCCCATGTTGTGCTCCGGCACGACAACGGCGACCTTCATGATCGGCTCCAACAGCACCGGGCCGGCGCCGTGCATCGCTTTCTTGAAGGCTTCGCGTCCGGCGATTTCAAACGCCATGGGCTTGGAATCGACGGCGTGTTCCTTGCCATCGGTGATGGCGACTTTCACATCGACGATGGGATACCCGGCGATGGCGCCATTTTCCATGACGGACTTGACGCCTTTTTCGATGCTGGTCTGATACGAGGACGAGACCGACCCACCGAAGACTTCCCACGCAAACTCGTAGCCCTGACCGCGCGTCGGCTCGACGCGCATGTGCACTTCACCAAATTGGCCGGACCCGCCCGTCTGTTTCTTGTGGCGGTGCATCGCCGTGAACGACCGCGTAATCGTTTCACGATACGGAATCCGGCGCGGGACGGACACCAGATCAACGCCGAACTTAGCCTTGGCGTGGCGCACGGCGACGTCAATGTGGCTGTCGCCCAGGCCTTCCAGCACAGTCTGCTTGGTGCTGGGATCGTTGAACCAGTGCAGCGTGGGATCTTCTTCGACGAGGCGCGAGAGAGTGGGACCCATCTTCGCCGAGTCGGCGGCCGTCTTAGGCTCGATGGCGATCGAGACCAAAGCAGGCGGATACGTGGTCGGCGCAAGCGTGATCGGGTGCGCTTTATCGCACAGGGTATCGCCCGTGGCGGTGGCGCTCAACTTGGCCACCACGCCGATGTCGCCGGCTTTGATCGACGCCAGCGCGATTTGCTCTTTGCCGCGCATCACATACAACTGCCCGATGCGTTCTTCTGCATTTTTGTTGGCATTGAAGACACGCGAATCAGAGACCAGGGTACCGCCGAAGACACGGAAGTAAGTGAGTTTGCCGACGAAGGGATCGGCCGTGGTCTTGAAGACCAGCGCGCCAAGCGTGCTGGAACCATTGGGCGCGATCTTTTCTTCGGTCTGCGTCGCGGCATTCTTGGCGGCTTCAGGCTCGACATCAGCTGGTGAGGGAACGAACGCGATCAGCGCATCGAGTAACGCCGTAATGCCGATGTTCGCCGCGCCGGCCGCACACAGCACCGGCACGAGCGAGTTTCGGCAAATGGCCAGGCGTAGTCCGCGCCGGATTTCGTCGTCCGTGAGTTCTTGTCCGTCGAGGTATTTCATGATCAACTCGTCATCGCCCTCGGCGGCGGCTTCCATCAACTTCAGGCGGGCTTCCGCCACTTCGTCTTGCAGGTTGGCGGGAATATCGGCGACTTCGCCCCTGGGGCCTTTGCGCGCCTTCATGGCGATCAGATCGACAATGCCTTCAAAAGTGGCTTGACTACCGATGGGCAATTGCAGCGGCACAAAATTGACGGAGAAGGTGCTGCTGAGTGAATCGAGCGCGCGAGTGAAGTTGGCATTCTCGCGATCCATCTTGTTGACTAACACCAGGCGGGGCAGGTTGCGCTCGTTGCAGTAGGCCCACGTCATTTCCGTGCCGACCTCGGCTCCGGCCACGCTGTCCACGAAGATCAGCGCCGCTTCGACGACGCGCACCGCGCCTTTGGCTTCGCCGGCGAAATCCGTGTACCCGGGCGTGTCGAGGATGTTGAGCTTGTGGTTCTGCCACTCGATGGGTAACAGCGAAGTCGTGAGCGATATGTGACGGCGGACTTCTTCTTCCTCAAAATCCGACACGGTCGAACCGTCTTCTACGCGACCCTGGCGGGTGATCGCGCCGGAGCTGAATAGCATCGCTTCGCCCAAAGAAGTTTTGCCCGACGAACCATGGCCGAGCAAGGCGATGTTACGCAGTGCGGCAGTGGGGTAGTCTTTCATCAAGCCTCCTGACATTTCTTATAGGATACCGCCCCGGTATTGTATTCAAGCCGGCGCGAGTTGTCAACGTGACATTAACCCTGATTCTTCAAGTCGAATGACCTGTTTTGATGGATTAGACAACATAGCCCCCTTCACCTGAGTGGAGGGGGCTATGTTCATTACTCGAAGAGTTCCTGATCTGCCTTGCGGCTTACTTGGGTGCGGTGATGGTGAGCGGCTGGTTGATCTTGGTAATCTTGGCCAGGATGCTCAGGTCAAGCAACGCCGACGCACCGGTCTGCCCCGGGATGTTCTTGATATTGAAGTTAAGGTGAATCTTCTCTTGCCGGATGAGCAGGTCGGCTTTGCCGACCCACATCTCCACTTCAATGGTCGAATCCTTCAGGAGCGCTGTGGCCTGGTCGATCTGCGCCTGATCGATCTGGGCTGATGCGCTGCCGGTCGATTTGGCGATGTTAGCGGCTTGTGTCAGCATGTCGACCGGGTTGATTGTGACTTTATAGTGATAGGAATCGGCGCCATCGATGCTTTCGTCGCCGAGTTTCTCAGCTTTGGCGGCTTTCTTCAGGATTTCGGCGAGCTGGGCAGAGGCTTGAGTCGCCGAGATCGAGGTGCTGGCGCTTGCGCCGCCAGTAGACGCTACATTGGTGCTGCTCCAGTCCTTGCCAAGCGCACGCGAGTACATTGTGTCGCCGACTTTGACCAGATCAAATGTGAGCTTATCAGCGCCCTGAGCCACCATGGCCGTAAACGGACCCAGGTCCGCCGAGCCGGAGAGTTGGAAATTATTCTGGGCGCTGTCGACGTCGCCGTTCAGCGTGGCGCTGGCCTTGAAGTTCTTGAACATGGCGCTCATCTGAGCCGCAGTTGGATCAGTAGAAGAATCCAGGCCGGCGAGCTGGAGCGTCAGGTCGAGTGTCACATCGAGATGCTCGCTTTTGATGTCTTTTTGCTTATCGGCAATCAACTTAACAGCCTCGACCGGATCGGCCGGGACGCTGGCGCCGCCTTGCTGCTGGCAGGCGGCTAGAATTAAAACGGCTACGGTCAGCAGGGCGATCAATACAAATTTCTTAGTTTTCATTTTGACCTCTTTCCTTGTTTAATGTGAAGGCTTGCGGATTGACAGACGAATGGGCCGGGCGATCAACTTGCCGCTATTATAACCGGATACCCTGACTTAGCAAGTTGCTTACTGCTGGCTCAGGAGCCATGACGGACAGGCCCGAGATCGGTCGCGATCTGTTGACCGGTCTCGGTCAACCAATACGTCGCGGCGGGGAATTTCTTGTTGCTGTCGATTAAGCCGTGGCGTTCCAGTGCGTTGACAGTCGCCCGGGAAACGGTGGCAGCCGAGCCGTCGAGGGCATGAAGTTGATAGAGTTTGGTGCCGTCGAGATAACGCTGTGACTTGAGCGCGGAACCCGTGGCGATCGCTAAGAGCACTCGGCGTTGATCGATGGAGAGATGCATTGAATTATAAAGTCAGAAGTTGGAAGCTGAAAGTTGGAGGTGGGGCGGCGTTGCTCAATTGGCGCCTTACCTCTACAATCTCCAACTTCTATAGCAAATTCCAGTTTCGTTTACGGTCGTGTCATTCCGAGCGTAGCGACGCCTGGCGGCCCAGGCCATGTCCCGTGCCATGCACGGGTGGCCCG
>JADGQE010000278.1 GCA_017882055.1 Thermoflexales bacterium | reverse complement strand
CCGTCGGAGTCCCAGAAAGGAGCCGTGAACGCCGATCCAGACCGTTCAATTCGACTCTAAATTCTCGACCCAGTTGTCTCAAACGCTTGACACGTTCCGCCACGCTGCGGCGGGCAGCTCATCACGTGCGGGTATCTGAATTCACACTCACCTCGGATTATGCCGTTGAGTTGAGGTCACTGGTGCAGCGTGCCGACATCCGCAAGATGGACAGGCACGGTTCCCGTCTTGTCGGGCAACCGATCCATCAGCCTCGGCGTGAGGTTGCGCGCAGCGTTCCACATCCCAGGACGATTGAGTGGCACGCAGGTGAGTGTCGGCGGCAAAGCAAACGCGGCGACCGAGTGAGCCTCGATCGCCGCGCTGTCGTTTGGAATCACTGCGCCGGTCTATTCCCATCAAAGTCTGGAGAAGCTCAAAAGGTGGCAGGCTAAGGCGTCAAGCCAGGCATCCCGCAGGAGGCCGGATCACCCGTCTGCAGACCATTCTTCAGCGCCTGCTGCCGCTGCGCGGACGATCCATGGGTCCACGACTCGGGCGAGACGTAGCCCTGCGTCTGGCGCTGGATGCGGTCGTCGCCCACAGCAGCCGCGGCGTCCAGGCTCTGGGCGATCTCTGCATCCGTTACCTGCGTCAGGTAGCCGGTGTCAGTGGCGTGGTAGGCCCAGACGCCGGCCAGGCAGTCCGCCTGGAGTTCAGTCTGAACTGACGCGCTCTGCGGCCCCGTAGCGCTCGAGCCGCCCGCCTTGTCCAGCGCACCGGTGAGGTCCTGCACGTGATGACCGTACTCGTGAGCCAGCACGTACGCCTCGGCGAACGCGCCGCCCTGAGCGCCAAAACGCGTCTGCAGTTCGTTGAAGAAGTCAAGGTCCAAATAGACCTCTTGGTCGGCCGGACAGTAGAACGGCCCGACCTCAGCGGTCGCGGAGCCACACGCGGACTGCGTTGACCCCGTAAAAAGCACAGTCTTGGCCAGGAGGTACTGGCCCCCCTGGCGGGCAAATTCGTCGGTCCAGAAGGCCTGGATGCTGTCGACGAAGCCCACGATGCGGCAATCCTCACGGGTATTCGCGTCCGCCCCGGTCTGGCACGCCGCCAGGTTGTCGGTTGGGCTGGCGCTCCCGGTCGAGGCCGCCGGCGCTGGCGCAATCACATTCGCCAGGTCGGCCGGGTTCAGGCCCAGCAGCAATGCCACCACCAAGATCACCAGGCCCAGTCCGCCGCCCCCGACGGCCACCGTGGTCCCCAACCCCCGGCCACGCCGGTCATCAACCTGGGATGTATCCAAACGGGATCTGTCATTGAATGGCATTGGTCCGTCCTCCTGTCCTCACAAGCATTCTCTAGAGTGCGCGACTGGCGCACCCGGAGATGACCGGAATGACCGGCAGGGTACCCATGTGGACTACGCTCTGGTTGTCCATCAATCATGAGTGTACACCCGTGGCACGTCAAGGTCTATCAGTGGACGTCTGGTTCTGTTGTAGGCGAAAGGCTATTCGCCTGTCAGTGTTAGTCCTACAACCTCAGCCCGGCGGCAGGCACCGAGGAAGGAGAGGGCAGTTGATGAGTTGCGGATGCCTCACACCGGCACGCTTCGAACGTGTGCAGGAGTTTTGACTCCACACGGCTGAAGCCGATACGACTACCCTCCAGTAGGATTTAGCGGGTCGGTTGCGAGTGGGCTGAACTTGGTCTTGCCATCGACGCTGCCTCGATTCACAGCGCAAATCTTAATCTCGATAGAAGTTGAATCCAGGTTCCTCCTGAATGCGTATCAGTCTTTAGAATAAGATGTGATCGTCGAAACCAAACAAATTTAGCCCAGGGAGGAATAGCCATGTTACACAGAAGCAAATTGGTTGTGTTAACGGTCGTTGTATTGATGTTGTGTCTGGCGCTGGTCGGCCCGGCTTTGGCCGACAGCACCGGAAACAACGGGCAGCCCAATCAATCGTGTGGCAGCTCAAATGCCGCGTCGACGCCGGGCAACTCGGTGAATGCCCCCGGATCGGCCTTTAATCCCAACGGAGTGGCCGGCACGGTCTATGCAGGCCAGCAGCCGCAGAACTCGGGGAACCCGAACTCGGTCAGTCAATATGACGTGGCCTGCTTCCAGGTGTCACAGCCCCATCCGTAGCGCCTGACATCACGCCATACGCAACATCCTCATATCCAGCCGCGTGTCAAATGCCCGCGGCTGGACTTTTGTTGTCGGCTCAACCCGATTTGATCTGGCCCGCAGTGTTGTATATCGCCTCGAATTATCGCCAGCCGGAAAAGCGGTACGGCCATTTTTGCGCGCCGTACCGCGGAAGATCGTCTTCGGTTTCGAGACGGCTTCGATTCTTGATTGGTGATGATAAACAAACGCTCAAGTCAGCGAGACGCGGACGATCCGCGAGGATGCGGGCTTCAATGCTGTCCGCGCCTTGCATCCACAACCATCCTCTCCGGTGGGCGCTCGATCGCGACAACCCCAGCCACGCGCCCAGCCCGTCAGGCTCAGACACCGTCGATCAATATCTGCGCGAGGCCGGGCTGTAAAGCAGTCCCACCGTTCGGCCGCCCGCTTCATGCCCCCATCGGTGTTTTGACAAGAAATATCAACTTTTGCAGGCCGAACAATGTTATAGTAAGCAGGTCAATCCAAGATTCCAGCTCAACCGACCCGGAGCGGCGGCTTGACGATCCAAGGAGGACGCACGACCTTATTACCCAAAGTTCACATGACGGTTTGAGTTTCACCACCAGCGATATTGTTGCAACACCCATTCAAGAGTTCAATAGGGAGGAACTAAACATGTTCGGCAAGAAGCAGGACCTAAACGATCCGATGAAAGCCTTGGACAAGGCGGATAAGACTTTGAACAGCGGCTTGACCGGCGCGCTGACCAAGGGCTTTATGGGCAAGGATTTTGTGAACAAAATGAACCAGTCGATCGATATGGGCAAGAGCGCGATCGGCGACATGCAGCAATCACAGCTGCTGGCCCAGACCGGGATGGATGCTACGGCCGAAGTGCTCTCGATTCAAGATACCGGCGTGCTGGTCAATTACAACCCTGTAGTCGTGCTCCAGTTGAAGGTGACACCGGCCTACGGCGCCGGCTTCGAGACCACCGGCCAGTCGATGGTGTCCAAAATCGCCATCCCCCGGATCGGCGACAAGATCAAGATCAAATATAACCCGGCGAACCCGGCCCAAATACTGGTGATGTAACCGTCCGGCGCGAGCCTCGTTTTTTCAGCGAGCGATACCAGAGCAAGAGCAGAGTAGTGTCGCACTCTCTGCTCTTTTTTGATCCACCGCTCAATCCGCCGGCTGCGATCGTATAGCCTGGCCGGAGTTCGCCCGGCGATAAATCTCCGGGCTTCGACTCAGCGCCGAATGAATTCGGCTTATTTCAAGCCCGATTGACGGGAGCACTGCACCGCATGTGTCGGGCATCGTCATGCAGCCCGGCGACTTCACGGGAGCACTGCACCGCATGTGTCGCCGAGTGTGCCCCTTGAAACCTGATTTCCGACAAGGTATATTTACCTTCTGGACTTGATGGGCCATCATCTGATCGACTTCAACACCAGCGGCAGCCGTGTGAGCAAGTCACCGGCGACGACGCCGGCTGATCCGATTTCGCGCCGGGCCATCTCGCCGGCAGTGCCGTGCAGATACGCGCCGCACACCGCTGCTTCGTAAGCATTGAGACCCTGCGCCCGCATAGCCGTAATCGTGCCAGCCAATACATCGCCGCTGCCCGCGGTTGCTAAGGCCGGATTGGCAAACGGCATCACGATCGATCTTCCGTCCGGCGCGGCGATGACGCTGAAGGCGCCTTTCAGCACGACGACGTGCCCCCACAACCTGGCGAACTTGATGGCAATCCCTACTCGATCGGAATCGATGGCTTCGCGGCTGAGTCCGGTCAGCCGCGCCATCTCGCCCGGATGTGGCGTGAGGACGGCAGGCGCAGGCACTCGCAGCCACCAGCGCTCGATCTGCGCCAGGATATTCAACGCATCGGCATCGAGCACCAGCGGCGGCAGCGGCTTGCCGCGAAAGAGTTGGTCGATAAACGATCGCGCGTTGGTCGTCAGTCCCGGCCCGATCAAAGCCACGCTGTATGAATCGATCCTCTCGCGCAGTTCGTCGACGGCATCTTCGGATAACGCCCCTGCTTGATCCGGCAGCGGCAGGAAAGTGGCCTCGTTGATCTTGCTCGATATGATGGCGTGGATCGATCGCGGCGTGGCAAGTGTCACCAGTCCGGCTCCGGCGCGATACGCCGCCGTGGCCGCTAACACCGGCGCGCCCGTGTAATCGATCGAACCGGCCACAATCATCACTTTGCCGAAGGTGCCTTTATGCGCGTCGATCGGTCGCGCGGGCAGCCATGATCGAATCAAGGCCGGATCGGCTAATTCCAGATCAATTTCATTCGCCAACGCCGGATCGGTGCCGATGTCGGCGACGATCAATTCACCGCACGCGCCCGCGCCGGGAAAGCGCGTGTGCCCGACTTTCGGATAAGCGAAAGTCACCGAGATGTCGGCGGGCAAAGCCAGCGAATCTAACTCACCGCTGTCGTAGTTCAAACCGGTTGGCCCATCGACGGCAACGATGAGCGGTGACCTGCCCTGCTGCTGTTGGCAGGGTTGCGACGGTGACACCGGCCAGGCCGGTGCGACAATATCAGCAGATTTTGCGCGGCGGGCAGTGACTTCATCGGCGGCCACACTCAGCAACTTTGCCAGGTCGCCGCTGAGCGGCCGGCTGGCGCCGGTGCCGAGCAGCGCATCGACAATCACGTCACAGTTGCCCAGCCACAATCGCAGGTTGCGCTGCAGCGGATCATCCGGCATCGCCGCCATAAAGACACTGCGTTCGCGCAGGGCGATCAGGTGTGCATCTTCGCGCGGCTTCAATACGTACACGCCGACTTCCGCGCCCGCGTCGCTGAGATGACGCGCGCACACCAACCCATCGCCGCCGTTATTGCCGGGGCCGATCAAAAACAATATGCGTTTAGCGCGCACCTGGCCGCGCGATTGGATCACACGCGCAACCGCGCCGCCGGCCAGTTCCATCATCTGCGCGTAAGTGTGGCCGCTTGCATCTGAGGCCGCTTCGATGCGGCGCATTTGCTCAACCGTGACGATCTTCATGGTTATGGCTTAATGCGTGGGGACGGTTATGATAGAGTGCCGTAATCAATCTGCGCTTTCAGCCGCACGCGCAGGATGAGCATTCTCCGACTTTCGTCATCGACTTCGTAGACGATACGCCACCGCCCGGCTAACCAGATACGATAGACATTGGATCGGTCGCGCAGTTCCTGAGCTCGGGCGGGGCGGGGATTATGGCTCAGATCATGAAGTAACCGAAGGGCCTGTGCGCGCACATAGCCCGATAGAGCCTGGATTTCCTTTTGAGCTTCAGGCGAGATTTCAACGCGGTAGATCATGCTCTTGCCCTGACGGGGCGAGTTCGCCCTCGAATTCCTCCAGGGTCTTCCA
>JADGQE010000277.1 GCA_017882055.1 Thermoflexales bacterium | reverse complement strand
GCGGTTGACATCAAAGGTTCGGCCGGCAGCGCCGCCCGCCGCGAGTAAAGCGAGCCAATTGCCCAGGATAGCGCCGCGGCCACGAGTATCAGCATACCGACTGGATTGATCGCGCTGCTGTCCGCAGAAGCATTCGGCGCGGCGATCAAAGCGATGCCCAGCACACCCAGCCCCAGTCCGCTGAACATGCCGACACTCGGACGAACGCCGTCGCCCCACTTCCAGTTTAGCAGCACCATCCATAATGGCACAGTCGCAATGATGAGCGCTGCCACGCTTGACGGCACCAGCTTTTCGGCGACCGTTACTCCGCCATTGCCGCCAAAAAGCAGCAGTGCACCGATGATCAATGTGGACCGCCATTGAATACGTGAGGGCGACTTTACGCCGCGCCAGCGAATCAACGCATACAGCCCCCCACCCGCGATCAAGAAGCGTACGCCGCCCATCAGCAACGGCGGGATCGTTTCAATCGCAAAACGAATCGCCAGATAGGTCGATCCCCAAATGAGGTAGATGGCCGCAAACGCGATGGCAATGCGCCAGCGCAAAGGCAACGCGGCAAAGTTGAGTTTAGACATGCGTCTCCATGATATCGATCTGATCATCCGAACCGCGCAATCAAAAGGACGAGTCAATGCTGACTCGCCCGTGATGTTAGATGCCGAAATTTACGCGGCTGGCTTAGAGCGATCGAGAGTGAGATCAAATGATCGGCGGGGCTTGATATTGAATACTGTTTGCTGACTGCTGACTTCTAAATATCCAGGTTGCGCACTTCCTTGGCATGCGTCTGAATGAAACGCTTGCGCGGCGGAACTTCATCGCCCATCAACATATCGAAGGTCTTGTCGGCAGCGGCGGCGTCTTCGACCGTTACTTGCAGCAAGGTGCGATTGTCCGGATTCAGCGTCGTATCCCACAACTGCTCGGGGTTCATCTCGCCCAGACCTTTGTAGCGCTGCAGCGTAACCTTGTCGCCGCTGATCGTCTTGAGCAATTCATCTTTATCGGCATCGTTGTAGACATACTTCACGCCGATCTTCTTCGCCTCGACGCGGTACAACGGCGGTTGGGCGATATATAAGAAACCGCCTTCGACCAGGCCCTGCATATAGCGGAAGAAAAACGTGAGCAGCAGCGTGCGAATGTGGCTGCCGTCCACATCGGCGTCGGTCATGATGATGGTGCGATGGTAGCGCAGTTTCTCCATATTGAACTGTTCGCCAATGCCGCAGCCCAGCGCGCTGATCAACGACTTCACTTCGTTGTTGGCCAGAATCTTATCCATGCGCGCGCGCTCGGTGTTGAGAATCTTGCCGCGCAGCGGCAGAATCGCCTGGAAGTGCCGATCGCGGCCTTGCTTGGCCGAACCGCCGGCCGAATCACCCTCGACGATGTAAATCTCGCACTTGGCGGGATCCCGTTCGGAGCAATCGGCCAGCTTGCCGGGCAGCGTCAGCGATTCGAGCGCCGATTTTCGGATCACGAGATCGCGCGCCTGCCGTGCGGCTTCGCGGGCGCGTGACGAAGTCAAGCACTTGGTCACAATCGCTTTGGCTTCACGCGGGTTCTCTTCAAGGAACTGCGCAAACGCTTCGGCCACCACGCTTTCGACCTGGCCTTTGACTTCGGCATTGCCCAACTTCCCTTTGGTTTGCGACTCGAATTGCGGGTCTTGCAGCTTGATGCTGATGATGGCCGTCAAGCCTTCGCGCACATCCTCGCCGCTGAAGTTCGGATCAGAATCCTTCAGCAGTCCGGCCTTGCGAGCGTAATCGTTAATCGTGCGCGTCAACGCCGACTTGAAGCCGGTGACATGCGTACCCCCATCGACCGTATTGATGTTGTTGGCAAAGGCATAGACCGACTCGGTATAACCGTCGGTATACTGAATGGCCGTCTCAACTG
This sequence comes from Thermoflexales bacterium, assembly GCA_017882055.1. Taxonomy (GTDB): domain Bacteria; phylum Chloroflexota; class Anaerolineae; order Fen-1058; family Fen-1058; genus JADGQE01. The sequence goes on along the minus strand of JADGQE010000277.1, from coordinate 3,625 downwards.
AAGTGCCGTTGATCTGCTTCTCGACGTAGACCGGCGCATGCAAAACTTCGCGGCTCTTGTTGAGGTAACGCACGAACGATCGCACGCCGCCCTCAAAATGGAAGGAGATCTCGTGCTCGTCGCGCTCGTCGACGAACCGAATCGTGAGACCGCGAGTGAGAAAAGCCATCTCGCGGAAACGCTGCACCAGCGTATCAAATTTGTAATCGATGCCTTCTTTGAAGATGGTGGTGTCCGGCATAAAGCGCTGATTCGTGCCGTGCAGCCACGTCTCATCCTTGGGCAGCTTGCGGATCATCTTCACCGGCCCGATCGGTTTGCCGCGCCGGTATTCCTGTTGATATTCTTTGCCGTCCTGATGGATCGTCGTGACCACGGACTCGCTCAGCGCGTTGACGGCGCTCACCCCCACGCCGTGCAAGCCCGAAGCCACCTTATAGCCCGCGCCGCCGAACTTGCCACCCGCGTGCAAGATCGTCATCACCACTTCGACCGCGTCCATCGGTTTGCCGTTGGCATCCTTTTGGGTGGGATGCGGCCCGACCGGGATGCCGCGCCCGTTGTCACGCACCGACACACTCAGATCATCGTGAATGGCAATGTCGATGCGATCGCACTCGCCAGCCAGCGCTTCGTCGATCGCGTTGTCGACGACTTCGTAGACAAGATGATGCAAGCCGCGGATGTCGGTGCTGCCGACATACATACCGGGCCGGCGGCGCACTGCCTCCAATCCTTCCAGCACCTGAATCTGACTCGCATCATATTTGACTTTGGTCTGTTCGTCTGCCACAGAACTCACTCCTCATTGTGATACTGGAGGTTAGAGACTAGAGGTTGGAAAATGGAGGATCATTTTGCAATATGCGCCTCCAACTTCCATCTTCTAACTTCTATCTTCTTAACTTCAATTCGTCGTCGGCGGTTGCGCGGCCTTCATAATATCCAACAAGATCGACGATCGGTTTTGATAGTACACAAATGACGCCAGGAACAAGCCGGTAGCGACGAGCGCGTGTCCGGCAATAGCGACCAGCCACAGCCATGAATCGATCGGGAAGTTATCCCAGATCAAACCGATACCCAGATAGATCGCCAGCGACAATCCGATCAGGCCCATCGTCGGCGCAAAATACACCCGACCAACTAGCGCGCTTAGACGCGCCGACTTGCGCAACGGCAGGCGATAGAGCGCCACGCCATGGATGGTGAAAGCCACGTAAAACAATACCCACATCGCCAGTGACAGCGCCACCGCTGGAGCAAGCGAAGCCAACCCGACACTGAGTGCGCCGAGTAAAGTCATCACCAGTGCTAGCGGCACCATCAGCGCCACTACCGCTCCAATTAACGCGGCCATGAATATCACGAGGTTAATCCAGAGCATCACGCCATTTCGAAATAGATTCGGCAAATCAAAGGCACTGCCCAAAATGCGGTTGCTCGCCATGGACCAAAACAACCCGGCCACGAACAGGCCGGCCACACCCAAGCTGACCACCAATAAGAAGTACGTGCCTGGATCACCCACCTGCCACGCCTGCGGTGCAACGCCAAACACGTTCTTCGCAGCGGGATCGGCTCCGGAACCCAAACTCGGCACGCCGAACGGCCCGGCACTCAGCCACGACAACAGGTTGAACTTGGTGAAAAAGTCTTGCACCATCTGTCCAACCTGCTGCACCGCCAGCTGCGTATCGGGATCCGCTCCAACCGGTGCTGACAGTGCCGGAATACTCGGCGCGATTTTGTCATACAGCGGGCCGGCCAGAATTTGCGGCCCCAACCATAGAAACAGATCGAGCAGCAGCGGGATAGCCATCAACCAGGGTTGGTGCAAAACCGCGTCAAAACCGGTCGAAATAGACTCGATAATACCGATCGTTGGCCGGTCACTGATGATCGGGCGAGTCACAGGTATCTTGTTCACAATCGCCAATTGTACCACACCGATCATGATTTTGCGAAAATCAGCTGCCTGACGCGCCACCCCAGGCGGCTAAATGCGGAGATTGGCACGGCCCATCTTCTGCACACTCCGCAGCCCCGGCAGTCAATCAACAGCGTAGACCAATCGTCCAATGACCATCGGCCAATCAGTTTGCGGCGAGTGTCAGACCGATGTAGAATGCAATGGCTGAATTCTAAGGAAGCACACGATCGAACTTAAACTACAAAGGTCTAAAACGCGCCATGACAACTGAACAGTTCTTCGTTATCCAGGGCGGACGGCCACTCAACGGCAGTGTCACGCCCAGTGGCAACAAGAATGCCGCCCTGCCCCTGCTCGCGGCCAGCCTGTTGACCGATGAGCCAATCATCCTGCACAACGTGCCCAACATCCGTGATGTCCGCACGATGCTGAAACTGCTCGCTGATCTGGGCGTGGAGATTTCTGAGCCTGATCGGCATACGCGGATCTTGAAAGCAGCTAATCTACACAAGACTCAACTCGATCCCGATCTGTGCCGCGACATCCGCGCCTCGATCTTGTTGGCCGGCCCCATGCTAGCCCGCCTTAAGTCGGTCGAATTGCCGCCGCCGGGCGGTGACATCATCGGCCGCCGCCGCGTCGATACGCATTTCCTGGCCTTCGGCCAACTTGGCGCGGAAATTCAAATCGATCATCAGTTTCGCTTAAGCGCGGATCGTTTGTTAGGCAAAGACATTCTACTGGACGAAGCCAGTGTAACCGGCACGGAAAATGCAATCATGGCAGCCGTCCTGGCCGAAGGCACCACGATCTTTCGAAACGCTGCATCTGAGCCGCATGTGCAGGATTTGTGCCATCTGCTGAATTTGATGGGCGCCTGCATCGAGGGGGTCGGCTCAAACACGCTGACCATTCACGGCGTTTCGTCGCTGCACGGCGCTGAATACACCATCGGGCCAGACTACATCGAGATCGGATCGTACATCGGCCTGGCCGCGATCACGGGTGGCGAGGTGACCATTCACAATGCCGCGCCACAACATCTGGGTATGATACGCCTCGTACTCGATCGATTAGGCGTGCAGTTCGATGTTCAGGGCGACGATATCTTTATCCCCAGCGATCAAGCGTTCAAGGTCGTGCCCGATATCGGCGGCGCCATTCCCAAGATCGACGACGCGCCCTGGCCGGCCTTTCCGGCTGATATGATGAGCACCATCATCGTCATGGCCACCCAGGCCGAGGGTCTGGTGCTCGTTCACGAGAAGATGTTTGAAAGCCGGTTGTATTTCGTCGATAAGTTGATCGGCATGGGCGCGCGCATCGTACTATGCGATCCGCATCGCTGCATCGTGCAGGGCCGAAGTCAGCTGCACGGCGAGCGCCTGGAAAGTCCCGACATCCGCGCGGGCATGGCGCTCGTCTCGGCCGCTTTGTGCGCCCAGGGTCAAAGCATCATTCGCAATGTCGCCCAGATCGATCGGGGCTACGAACAGATTGAAGAAAAATTGCAAGCGCTAGGCGCCGACATTATCCGCGACAAAAACAACAAGGCCTGAGCAAGATTCAACCGCCCGGCTTCGGGTTGATGTGTGCACGCAAAACATGTCAGCGGAGGCGGCTCCCACGCCGCCGTTCAGCCGGGCGTGGGAGCCCGGCCTGCTAACTGCCTGACAACATTTGCGTGCACAC
>JADGQE010000024.1 GCA_017882055.1 Thermoflexales bacterium | reverse complement strand
GTCAAGGTGTTCCACATACTTGCGGATGACCGCGTGGGCCTTTTGAACGCCCTGCCCGTTGGTGAAGCCGCGGAAATCGAGCGCCTGGGCAGCCGCCATGAATTCGATGCCCAGGATGCCATAAGCGTTATCCAGGATTTGCCCGTTCTTGAGAGCGGTGTTCATACCCATCGAAACGAAGTCCTCTTGATCGGCTGCGGCGGGAATGGACTGGATGCTGGCCGGGGCCGAGAGGATGCGCTGTCGGCTCGCAGGTACCCTTTTTTGCCAGATTTGCATAGGGTTGCCTTCCCTTGATTTTTCATACTGAGAATTGCTGCCACACCGTTCGATCTTCGTACGATGGCCGCGCTGGCGGCAGCGGCTCGCTCAGCGCATAGCCGACGTACACCAGGCCGATCACCCGTTGATCAGCTTCAAATCCGAGGAATGCTTTGATCCCGGGATCACGCGCGGCATCGCCGGTGCGCCACATCGCGGCCAGGCCGAGCGCATGCGCGGCCAGCAGCAAATTCTGCGTCGCCGCCGCCGCCGCGCAGACGTTTTCGATCTCGATCACTTTAGGCAGACTGGGCTGATCTACGCCGACCGCGATCAACACCGGCGCGCGCAGCGGCTTCGCTCGTTCGCGGGCCAGGGCCTCGCCATCCGCATTCGGGTCGCGTTGGCGCAGCGATTCGGCCATCACCTCACCCAATCGTTCACGGGCTGATCCGGTCAATACCACAAACCGCCACGGTCGAACTTTGTAATGGTTCGGCGCTTGAACGGCGGCGGACAACAGGCGTTCGATCAGTTCACGTGACACGGGATCCGGTTTCACTTTGCCAATCGATTGTCGCAGGTTAATCGCTTCCAAAACGTCCATGACACCTCCAAACCAGAAGCAGGATGCTACCCACAAATTATACCCACAAATAGCCCCGCCGGTTGGGGCGCGGCTGTGGTTGACAAACGCCGGCTTTTCCGAGTTGAGCGAAAAAACCTTGCGAGGGTTGTCCGTGGAAATGCAATTCGGCGCTAAACCCCTCGCAAGGTTGTAGTCACGGGTTCTTATCCGTGCTCGTCCGTGAAACTTGTGTCCCAGACCTGATCAAGCCGATGTCGTGGCACGCGCCACCGGCCGCCGACCTGCCCGACGAATCAAACCGACCACGACGACGAAATAGGCCACATAGCCGATCGCCTCGGTCAGCGAAGGACTCGCCGAGTAACCAAACAACGCCCGGAGGAATTGGCCCACGACCGCCGATTCAGGCAGCACATGACTGAAGTCGTAGAGAGGATTGACGATCGATGGAATCCAGCCCAACTCGTTGAACTCACCGATCGCGTGTCCGATCAACCCGGCGGCGAAAATGATGAGCACGATGCTGGTCAGCTGAAAGAAACGGCGTAGATTCAGCTTAGCCGTCGTATCGAACATCAGCCAGCCGACGATGGCCGCTGCGACCAAACCGAGCAGGCCGCCGAGCCAGCCCAGAATGGGCGCTTCAACGCCGGCGGCCGGCACTGAGAAATTGACGGCGGTCAGAAACAGGGCCAGCTCAATACCTTCACGTACAACGGCGAAGAAAGCAATCGAAAACAGGGTCCAATCGTGGCCGCGTGACAGCGCACCTTTGACATCTGCCTCAAGACCGATCTGAATCTGGCGGCCCTGCTTCTGCATCCAGAAAATCATCCACGTCAGCACGCTCGCGGCCAGCAGCATGGTGATCCCTTCAAACGCCTGCTCGCCTGGCCCTTCGAATTCCGCGCCGATGAGATTCAAGAGGATGGCCGCCATCAAACTGATCACCGCCGCCAGGCCTGCGCCCAGCCACACTTTCGGCGCGCGATCCATGCGATTCGTTTTCTTCAACGCCCCCAATACAATACCGACGACCAACGCGGCCTCAAGGCCTTCACGCAGCGCCAACAAGAAACCTGCCAGCATTTTTCCTCCCCGAGAATGAATGGGCCATTAGCTTGAGGTTGAGTTTAGGCATCGGCGGGCTAATTGTCAAGGATCGGTCGAGGCTATTCGTATCTCAGGCCCGATCCTAATGGTACTGCGCTGGACACGGTCGGCAGGACAGGGTAAGATTCTCGCACCAGGGGAGCAAGATGACCACGAAGCTTCAAGTCACTGAAACGATCGAAAACTACCTCGAGTCGATCTACAACATGCGCGACGAGGGCCAGAAGATCATCGGCGCACGGCTGGCCGATCGATTGGGCCTGAAACCGCCGACCGTTAGCCAGACGCTGCAGCGCATGAAGCGCGACGGCCTGGTGAAGATCGCCGATGGCGAGATCACACTGACCCGGCACGGCACTGAAGTCGCCGAAGCCGCGATCCGGCGGCATCGTGTGGTCGAGCGTTTCATGTCGGACATTCTGGGCATCGAGTGGGCGGTGGCGCACCGCGAAGCGGAGCGGCTGCAACATGCCATGAGCGATCTCGTCGAGCAGAAGATGATCGAAGCGCTGGGGCATCCCACCACCTGCCCGCACGGCAATCCCATCCCCGGGATGCAATCGACCCGATTACCGGCGGATGCCATGACCCTGAATACAGCCCGGGAAAATCAAGCGGTTCAGATTCTGCGCATCACCGAAGAAGGCGAGCGCGATCCGCGCCTGCTGGACTATTTGCAAAAGCAGGGCTTGATTCCCGGCGCGATCATCACCGTGCAGGAAGTGGTCGAATGGACCGGCGTCATCACCTTCAAGAAAGACGATCGCGCGATTGCGCTGGGGCTGACGGCGGCGCGAACGATCTGGGTAAGAGCAGTCGAGTCGATCTAACGAGTGAACGGCGAAAAGGACGTGACGACGTGGGAACGTGGATCTGTCACTTGAGAATCGCGGGGAAGCTGCTAGACGCATTACCCAGTATCGTCAGCCATCGCCCCTTATCGGCCGCCGTTGGGCGATGTAGCGTGAGAAAGCACTTCAAAGTTCAATATGGTCTAACGCCACCACCATCTCCGGCGGAATAACCAGGCCCTCGTGTCCGCAGTTGGGGCACACGCCGTTAACGGCTTCGTAACGCAGTCCGCAGCAATTCCAGCACACGTATCGACCGGGCCGCTGCGTGAAGTGCAGTTCGGCCTCGCCGGCCGGTGTGGCGAGACGCATGGCCTCGATGGCCGCGTAAATCACATCGGGCAGGATGTCTTCAGCCGGATAGATCACAAAATACAAGGCGCGAATGCTCGACCGGCCCTGAGCCGCTGCTTCAGCCACCGCCTGGTTGATCAACGCTCTGGCCTGTAACAGTAGATCTTCCGGTATCTCAGTCATTTCGATTTTCTCCAGATCGATGCTACAATCTTATCACAATCCTAGCTACGGAGGTCAAAGTCATGCCAGCGCTCAATCGTGTTCAACTGATTGGAAATTTAGGTCGCGACCCGGAAGCACGTTTCACCAGCAACGGAAAAAAGTATGCAACGTTTACACTCGCCGTCAACCGCAATTGGAAATCAGCCGAGGGTGACAAGCACGAAGCCACGGACTGGTTTCTGGTCAATGCCTGGGGCAAACTGGCCGAGATCTGCCTGAGTTACCTCAAGAAAGGCCGCCTCGTTTTTGTCGAGGGTCGCCTGCAAACCGATCGCTGGGACGACAAGGGCGAGACCCATTACCGCACCACCGTTATCGCCCAATCGCTGCAAATCCTCGATCGCAAACCCGAAGAGCCGGAAGTGGCCGAGACACCGGTCGAAGATTTGGCAGAGTAGCCTGTTCAGAAACTTGGTTTCTTGACTACGCGGATAGCGCCCGATCGATCTTCTCGATATATTCCGGCTGCATGCGCAGATCGATCGTCGCGCCGTTGTCCAGATCGCAGCGCGGCGAGGCCAGCCACGCGATCGCGCGGGCGGGTACGTCGGTCGAGAAGATTTTGCCCGCCTGCTGTTGATCGAGAAAGAACTGCCGCCATGCAGGCGGTAATTGATCGTCGGTCGCACTGCGCAGCGCTGCCTGCATCTTCGTCTCGATGAGGCCCGGATGCAGCGCATACGTGCGAATCGGCGTACCTTTGAGATCGACCGCCAGACAGCGGGTGAGATGATCCAGTCCGGCTTTCGAGGCCGCATACGCACTCCAGCCCGGCGAAGTCGAAGTGGCTGCGCCCGAACTGATGTTGACGATCACGCCGCGCCCGCGCTGCACCATGCCGGGCAGCACCGCCCGCATACAATAATACGCGCCGGACAGATTGATGTCGATCGACCGTCCGAACTCTTCCGGATCGGTCTCCCACAACTTACCCAGCGGATCGAGCACGCCCGCGTTATTGATCAGGATATCGATCGGGCCTAGCGCTTGTTCGATCTGCGTGGCAGCCCATTCGACCATGGCCCAGTTGCTCACGTCGAGGATCGTGGCGATCGATCGTCCGCCGCGCGAAATGATTTCGGCGGCCACGCGATCGATTTCGTTTTGCGTGCGGGAGACGACGGCGACCGCCGCGCCCTGATCAGCCAGGGCCAGCGCCGCCGCCCGACCGATGCCCCGCCCTGCGCCGGTGACCCATGCAACTTGCCCGTTGAAAAGTCCCATCGGCCCACTCCCTGCTGAAAATAATTACCTGATCATAACCTCTGATGGCTAATTCGCCAAGCGAACACACAACTGGTATCAAACTGTAACCAACATCTCATTGATCGGACCAGGGCAAATCGGTTAAACTACACCCATGAAAAAATTACGCTTACTCACCCCGTTGTTGATCAGTGCAGTTTGGCTCGGCGTTGCCTTGCCTGGCTCGACCGCCCTTGCCAGACCGATCGATGATCCGTCGACGGCTCTCTCGGCTCCGATTTTATCGGTGCAGCCCGACGTCTTCACGTTGTTGACTGAAGTCGCAACGCCGACCATTCAAACGCGCACCCTCAACATCGCCAACGCAACGCCTTCAACCGTCCTGACCTGGACCATTGTAGTTACGCCTTCGCCGGCATTCACACCGACCGTCAAGCCAATCAGCGGCACCAACGCCGCCAGCGTGACTGTTCAGATCGATGCCAGTCCGATAGCGGTTACCGGCACCTACACAGCCAGCCTGATCATCACCGCCGATCCGACGACGACGGTCGGCAGCCCCATCACGATCCCGATCAATGTCATCGCCGTCGATCGCCTTTACCGAAGTTATCTGCCAGTGCTGAATAAAAGTAATCCGCCGCCACTAACGAACACGGGCACCCTGACTTTCGGCCTGGCCTTTGTCTCATCCGCTGAAGCGCCTGCATCGAACGATCGCTATCAACATGCAATGACGCTGAGCGCCACGTTTAACCGCTGGCCCATGTACTGGCCTAATATCGAAACTCACCCCATCACCCAGCCGCGCGTCTTCGATTGGAGCAAGCAGGATGCGAATATCATCGCCGACATCAATCATGGCATGACCGATGTTCCGATCTTGATGCTCACACCGATCGGCCTGGATACCGCCGGCAGCCGCACTGCGCCACAACCCAAAGTGGGCGATGGTTTACGCCTGCGAATGAGCGGTCAATCGATCAACAGTATTACTGCGCCATCAAGTCAAGGCAGTCCACCGCAAGGCTTGACGCTCAGCGTTTTCACCGATAGCACGGATACACCCGGCGCAGGCAAAGCGATCAACCCCAACAATCGGTGGGCCTACTTCGTCAATGCCGCAGTCACTCGCTTTATGCCAGGTGGTGTGCTGGCACAAGCGCGGGGTTGGACTAACGGCCAGGGTATTCGCTATTGGGAGATATGGAACGAGGAAGACCTCGATCAATTCTTCAGCGGCACATCAACAGATTATGCGCGGCTATTGAAGGTAGCCTATCTATCGGCAAAACAAGCCGATCCCAATGCGACCATCGTCTTTGGCGGCATGGCGCACTTTCAGCGCCCCAACTGGCTTGACGGTGTGCTGAACGTGATTGCTACCGATCCGGTGTCGACGACGTATCACGGGTTCATGGATGCTGTGGCATCACACAACTACGCGTGGGCGTGGCAGACATTCGGTTACCTGTATCAAGATCGTTCGCGGCTTGACAATCACGGCTTAACCAACGTCAAGTTGTGGCTGACCGAAACCGGTGTGCCCGTGTGCGATGATCCGGCTCCACTTGCAAACCCGCCCATCGTACCATTCTGTCCCAGTCCTTTACGTGCGACGATGAGCGAGCAAGCCGACTTCGTCATTCAAACAATGACGTATGCCGCCTGGCTAAACACCGAGGTGTCGATCTGGTTCAACTTGTACGATGACTGCGGCAACGATAGCAGCTATGATGCCTTTGGCCTCGTGCGCAATCCGCCCATCACATCCTTATGTCCGATCACCGTGCGCCCTGCTACCCCACGCGATGGTACGCCACGCGCTTCGTTCGACGCTTACACGACTACGATTCAACTCTTGAGTGGCGCGCAGCCCTACTGGCGCGATCGACGCACCGGCACCACCACCGATTGGACGGGGGGCAATCAAGAAATCTTTGCCTTCAAGCATCCATCGAGCGGGCAGCGCGTCGTGGCGATGTGGACGCGCTATTATGTGACTGACACAGTGACATTGACGGCCACCAGTTCATGGGCGCTGCTGATTCTGCCCGATGGCACATCATCGACCATCCATCCCACCAATGGCGTGTACACCATCAGCCTGTCGGCAGCCACCAATGCCATGACGCCTACTGGCGATGGCTCCGCGCCGATCGGCGGCAGTCCACGCATTGTGGTTGAAAATGATCCAGCGGTGACGCCATAACGAAGGAAAGAACACCACCCTTTCTGTGTGAACTAACTTAACTGGCGGCAAGGCACAGCCATCCCATTCGAGACACAAACGCCCGGCTTAACATCGGGCGTTCTGTTGGAAACACGCTGCGTTCAAATCAGCCAGACCCGTTCGTAACGAACGGTAGGTATTGATAGTATCGCACCTTGTTAATGATGTAGTTGGTTAAGGCGGGCAGATAGGCTTGAAAGTTTGTCGCGTCAGCGCCCAGCGTCCAGGCTGCGCAACCGATGACGTAACCGTCTCGCAGCAATTGATCGTCATACCAGGTATAATCGGCCAGGAAATCGGCTTGACTCACAATCTGGCCCCCGCCGTTTTGACCGCACTCCGAAATAACCAGCGGGATCACGGCGGCCTGTTGTGAGAGATACGCATACAACATCCGATAGCGTGTTACCAGCCAGGGTCCGGCGTCTTTCAACAGTCCACTGGGATTCTTAGGGTCTATGCCACCATACTCATGCAAGCAAAGGATATGCTGCCCGTGCTGCCTGGCACGCTGACAGGCGCGAGCAATATCGGAATAAGTAGTATCGTCGGGTGGATTGCCAACGCTAGCCGACCAGAGTCCTAATCGGAATCCATCGGCTTCGGCAAGATCCATCAGGCTGATATAGAAATCGGCTTGCCAACCCCAATCCCCCGAGTATTCATTAAAGGTCTCCCACACATCAATCTTGGGATTGAGTTTCCAGATCGGTTTGACCAGGTTGTAGTATTGCTGGGCAGCTTCTTGCGCATTAGTGTAGTTGGTCCCGGGCGGCGGATTGTGCCCAGGTGGTTCCCAGGCGCGCATATTAATATTCGACACCGTTTCAATGCGGCCTATTGTTAGCGTCAACAGGCTCGCGTTCTTTGCATCATACGCCGCGCCAAAGTCACCGACGCATTTCACGACGGCTACAGGACGTCCAGCTGCTGCACATTGTTGGACAAATGTACCAAATCCAGTCCTCGGGCCGGGAATCACATGGACGCCAACTCTGCTGACAATTCTGGGTGGAACTAACGTCAACGGTTGCTCGGGCATGCTCAATGGTGTTGGTTCCGGTGAAGGAACCCAGGCATTGGTAGCGTGATCGATCGGATGGGTAGCCGGCAGACACATCTGTGTCGCCATGCTCAGGCCGATGAGTTGCAGAAACCGACGTCGCGTGATCATAAGAAACCAACCGACAGAACCAACCACATAATAAGCAACACGACCATTTTCAAACCAGGCTCCTTACGAAGCATTCGCGGCATAGATTGGACCTGTTTCGGTGTCTGCGTAGGCAAGTGGGTCCAGTGTATAATCAAATACGCGAAGATTGCTAGCGATGTTAATTGGCTGCCAGTTATGCCAGGGGATATTGGTTTGAGGAACTCTTCGCTTCAATAACTTTCCCAGTCCATTTGCGATATATTCTGCAGTATACACGCAAAGTCGCTGCATGGGCATTTCAGCCTGATTGCAGTTCCATTGCAACTTGCGTGCTTGCCCCAATCGACTTCGTCCGCTGATGCCGACAACATGACCTGATTGGACGACGACAGAACGCCGAACAGCGGTGGCCTGTGCATTGTATCGGAAAATTATACGGCTGTGACAACCTGGCATACGCAAAGGCGGCGATCATCGCGTGATGATCGCCGCCCGATTGATGTCTTGATGCAATGCCTCTACTGCTTCAACAAATCTACAAATTCATCCCGCGTCAGTCCTGCGCTCTTAACGATCTGCCATGTCAGTCCGCGCCCCAGATCACGATTGTGCCAGGGTATCACAACTCGAACATCATCCGCTGCGCGACGAAGCACCACGTGACTACCAGTCTGATGATCGATCTCAAAGCCCGCGCGCTGCAACGCCTGCACCAACTGGCGAGGTGTAACCGTCGGCAAGCGAGGCCTTATGCCGACTCCAACGCAACGGTCATCCGTCCGATAAACTGCTCTTCCAGTGATTCAACCGGAATCGGTTCACCGTGCTGGCGCAAGCTGGCGCAGTAGGCACGCATGGCATCGGCCGCCATGAGCCGCGCCTCTTCAAGTGTGCGACCTTCAGTAAAGCAACCGGGTAGGGCTGGAACAGTTACCAGATATTCGCCTTCCGGCTGTCGCTCAATGATCACCGTAAACTGATAAGTCTCCATCCTGTCTCCTCACCATCTGCGTCTGCGATCGCCGCCCAACCAGTTGACCAGTTGATCGACCGCCTACCCCACCGGTTCAACCACCTTTTCCTCAACCTTCACCAGCTTGCTGAACACGGGACCTTCGGCATTGGCATCCACCAGAATCGTATCGCCGATTTTGAATTCACCCTTGAGCATCTTCACCGACAGCGGCGACTCGACGAAGCGCTGCAGTGCCCGGCGCAGCGGCCGCGCGCCAAACTGCACATCGTAGCCCTGCCGCGCCAGCCACCTGCGTCCCGCTTCTGACAGCTCGATGAACAGGCCATGCTCGCGCAGCCGATCACGAATCTCTTTCATCTGCAGATCGACGATCTGTTCGACATCTTCCACCGCGAGTGTCTTGAAGATGATGATCTCGTCGACGCGATTCAAGAACTCCGGCCGGAATGTGCGCTTAAGTTGATCCAAGATCTTCTCGGCATCGGCCGGGGCGACCGGCGAATCACCCGGCCGCACAAAGCCCAGCGCCCCGCCCTTGCGGCCGAACTCGGTGCCGATGTTGCTGGTCATGATGATGACCGTGTTGCGGAAATCGACGACGTGACCCTGCCCGTCGGTCATCCGCCCATCGTCGAGAATTTGCAGCAGCGAGTTCCAGACTTCCGGATGCGCTTTCTCGATCTCGTCGAACAGCACCACTTGATACGGGCGGCGGCGCACCGCTTCGGTCAACTGGCCGCCTTCTTCATAACCCACGTAGCCGGGCGGCGCACCAAACAAGCGCGACACCGTATGCTGCTCGCGATACTCGCTCATGTCCACGCGCACCAGCGCATCTTCGTCATCGAACATGAACCAGGCCAGCGCCTTGGCCAACTCGGTCTTGCCGACGCCCGACGAACCGAGGAAGATGAACGAGCCGATCGGGCGCGAGGGATCTTTCAAGCCCGATCGCGCGCGGCGGATCGCATCGCTCAACGCCGCGATCGCTTCCTCCTGTCCGATAATGCGCTCGTGCAGCCGCTCTTCCATGTGCAGCAACTTTTCGGATTCGGTCTCCATCATCTGCGCGACCGGGATGCCCGTCCACTGCGCGATGACCGAAGCGATGTCGGCTTCGTCGACCACTTCATCCAGGTTTTTCTCGCGCTGCCACTGCTCACGCTTCTCATTAAACTCGGTTTCAATTTGCAGCCGCTTGCTCTTGAGGATCGCCGCATTTTCATAGTCACGTGACAGGCCGGCCGCTTCTTCTTCTGCGGCCAGCCGATCGATCTCGGATTTCTTCTCTTTAAGATCAGCCGGCAGGGTATAGAGCGACACGCGCAGCTTGGCCGCCGCTTCATCGATCAGATCGATCGCTTTGTCGGGCAGCCGCCGACCGGTCACATAGCGATGCGACAGATTCGCCGCCGCCACCAGGGCCTTATCGCTGATGCGGACTTTGTGATGGGCCTCATATCGATCGCGCAAGCCATGCAGCATATCGATCGTTTCGTCGACGCTCGGTTCATCGACAAACACGGGGGCAAAGCGCCGCTCCAGTGCCGCATCTTTTTCGATGTACTTGCGATATTCGTCGAGCGTGGTTGCTCCGACACATTGCAGCTCGCCGCGGGCCAGGGCCGGCTTCAACATGCTGCTGGCATCGAGCGCGCCCGAAGCCGCGCCCGCGCCGACGACGGTGTGCAGCTCGTCAATGAACAGAATGATTTCGCCTTGCGCACGCTGAATCTCTTCCACCGACGCCTTCAGCCGCTCTTCAAACTCGCCGCGGAAGCGCGAACCCGCGACCATCGCGCCCAGGTCCAGTGACACCACGCGCTTGCCCATCAAAATCTCCGGCACGTCGTTGGCCGCAATCTTCTGCGCCAGCCCTTCGACAATGGCCGTCTTGCCCACACCCGCTTCGCCGATCAACACCGGATTGTTTTTGGTGCGGCGCGACAACACCTGAATCACTCGCAAGATTTCATTGTCGCGGCCAATGACCGGATCGAGTTTGCCGGCCCTGGCCAGCGCGCTGAGATCGCGGCTGTATTTTTCCAGCGTGCGATAGCGGCTTTCCGCGCCCGGATCGGTCACGCGCTGCCCGCCGCGAATCTGCTTGATGATATCGTTGATGCGCTCGCGCGTCACGCCGTTTTCGGCCAGCAAGCGCGCGGCGGCCGTATTGCGCTCGGTACTGATCGCCAGGAAAAGATGCTCGGTCGAAATATATTCATCCTTCAAGCGATTGGCTTCTTCTTGTGCCAGATCGAGCACACGTTTCACGCGCGGGGTGATGAAGACCTGTCCCGTGCCGCCGCCGTAAATGGCGGCCTTCGGCGACTGGCGCAGGATCTCTTCAAGTTTGCCGCGCATGATCGCCACATCGACATTGAGCTTGCCAAGAATTTGTGGCACGACGCCGTCGGGCTGTTCGAGCAGCGCCAGCAAGATATGCTCGGTATCCACTTGATTGTGACCATAGCGCTGCAAAATTTCGATGCTGCGGTTAGCCGCATCCTGCGCTCTTTCGGTAAAACGATCAAATCGCATCATAGTCTCATCGCCTCACATTTTACTTTTTACACTCGAATCCGGCGCGGCGTAATCTCGATCACGTCATTGTACTGGCTATCGGACGTGATATCCCAATCGAATTTGCGCCGGAACGCCTCGATCACTGATCGATCTACTTGCTCGATCGATCGCGCCTGCCCTTCGATCACGATCGGTGTATTGGCATTCTCAAGCGACAACTCCACATTCGGGTTGGCCGCCATGTTGCGAGCCTTCACACTTTGGGAACCGGTGCAGAGGTAAATTTTTTCGTCCTGCCACACAAACCAGATGGGCACAAGGTGCGGATTGCCGTTCGGTCGCGCCGTCGCCAGCCAGATGTTTTGCTCGGTCTGCAGCCGCTGTTCAACTTGCGGATCGATGTCCATCATTTACATTATACAATACAACCACCGGGGCAAGCGCTGCTCGCCCCTATTCCGTTTACGCGGCGCCTCGCTCGCGCGCGAAGATCAGTTCGTCACCTCTGGCGTCGATCGCGATGGTGTCGCCTTCGCCAAAATCGCCGCTGAGAATCTTCAAGGCCAGCGGGTCTTGCAGTTGCCGCTGGATCACGCGCTTGAGCGGCCGCGCGCCGTAGACCGGATCGTAACCTTTGTCGGCCAGCCAGTCTTTGGCGCGATCGCTGAGCTGCAACTCGATCTTGCGATCAGCCAACAGCTTGCGCAGATTCTTCAACTGAATCTCGACGATGTGCGCCAGGTCCGATCGTGTCAGATTGCTGAAGATCACGACTTCGTCGACGCGATTGAGAAACTCCGGCTTGAAGTCTTGTTCCAACGCCGCTGTCACACGCCGCCGCATCTCGGTGGCATCACCGCCGGCCAGTTCACGAATCCACTGCGAGCCGACGTTCGAAGTCATGATCACGATCGTATTCTTGAAATCGACTGTGCGGCCATGCCCATCGGTTAAGCGGCCATCGTCCAGCAACTGCAGCAACACATCAAACACTTCTTCGTGCGCCTTCTCGATTTCGTCGAACAGCACCACACTGTAAGGCCGGCGGCGCACGGCCTCGGTCAACTGGCCGCCTTCATCGTAGCCCACGTAGCCGGGCGGCGCGCCAATTAAACGCGAGACGGTGTGCTTTTCCTGATACTCGCTCATATCGATGCGCACCATCGCGCCTTCGTCGTCAAACAGGAACTCCGCCAGCGATTTAGCCAGTTCGGTTTTGCCGACCCCCGTCGGGCCGAGAAACATGAATGAGCCGATGGGCCGATTGCGATCTTGCAAGCCCGCCCGCGCGCGCCGCACCGCATTCGACACAACGCGGATTGCCTCGTCCTGACCGACGACGCGCTGGTGCAGCCGATCTTCCATGTGCAGTAATTTCTGCACTTCGCCTTCCAGCAGGCGGCTGACCGGAATGCCCGTCCACTTGCCGACGATCTCGGCCACATCTTCCGCTTCGACTTCTTCTTTCAGCATCCGCTGATCTTTTTGCAGTTCCTTGATCCGCGCCTCGCCCACCGTCAACTGCTTTTCGAGATCGGGCAGCATGCCATAGCGCAGCCGCGCTGCCTCACCCAGATCCGATCGACGTTCAGCCTGTTCGATCGCCTGCCGCGCCGCTTCGATCTTTTCCTTGATCGCTTGCAGTGACGTGATGGCGCTCTTCTCCAGTTCCCAGTGCGCCCGCAAGCCGTTCGACTGCTCCTTGAGATCGGCGGCTTCTTTTTCGATCTTGGCCAGGCGTTCCTGGCTGGCTTTGTCTTTCTCCTTCTTCAGCGCCTCGCGTTCGATTTCGAGTTGCATGATCTTGCGATCAACTTCGTCCAGCGCCGCCGGTTTGGAATCGATCTCCATCCGCAAGCGCGAGGCTGCTTCGTCGATCAGATCGATCGCTTTGTCGGGCAGCTGCCGATCGGTGATATAGCGATCGCTCAGTGTCGCCGCCGCGATGACCGCGCCATCCTGAATCCGCACGCCGTGATAAATTTCGTAGCGTTCCTTGAGACCGCGCAAAATACTGATCGTATCTTCGACGCCTGGCTCGTCGACATACACCGGCTGAAAGCGTCGTTCGAGCGCGGCATCTTTCTCGATGTATTTGCGATATTCATCCAGCGTCGTCGCGCCAATCGTGTGCAGTTCGCCCCGCGCCAGCATCGGTTTGAGCATATTACTGGCATCCATCGCGCCCTCGGCCGCGCCGGCGCCGACCATCGTATGCAATTCGTCGATGAACATCACCACATCTTCGGAATCGGTGATTTCTTTGAGCACGGCCTTCAGCCGCTCTTCAAACTCGCCGCGGTATTTCGCGCCGGCGACCAGCGAACCCAGATCAAGCCCGACCAGTCGCTTGTTTTTCAGCCCTTCCGGCACATCACCGCGCACGATGCGCTGCGCCAGCCCCTCAACGATGGCCGTCTTGCCGACGCCTGCATCGCCCACCAACACCGGATTGTTCTTGGTGCGCCGCGATAGAATCTGTACCACGCGCCGAATTTCGTCGTCGCGGCCAATGACCGGATCGAGTTTGCCCTGACGGGCAAGTTGCGTGAGATCACGCCCGTACTTCTCAAGTGCCTGAAACGTCGATTCGGGATTCTGCGACGTCACCCGCGCCGATCCGCGCACCGACATCAGCGCCTGTAAAACCGCGTTGGCACTGAGACCGCGTGAATTGAGCATATTGCCAATCGGCGTGCGCGATTTGGCCAGCGCGACCAGGATATGCTCGGTGCTGACAAAGTCGTCGCGCATCGACCTGGCTTCGTTTTCGGCGGCAGCCAAAACTTCACTGGCCGCGCGGCTCAACGCCACTTCGATGTTTGAGCCGGATACGCGCGGCTTGTTCTGCAAATCACGCTCGATCATCGAGGCTAGCTGATCGGGGCTTTGGCCCAGTTTCTGCAGCACCTGCGGCACGACACCCTCAGTCTGTCGAATGAGACTCAACAGCAAATGCTCAGGCTCGATCGTCTGATGACCCAGTGACTCCGCCAGTTTCTGAGATTCGAGAACAGCCTCTTGCGCCTTCTCGGTAAATTTATTGAGATTCATGCTGCCTCCTATTGATCAGGCGATTGGAAATTGGCCGACTGGTCAATCGGTTGCCTGATTACCAGTTGCCCAATTAACCAATTGACTAAGCAATCGATTAACCAGTTTTCAGTTGACTCGCTGCCTATTGATTATACTGTGAAGTCAAGCCTGAGGGTGATAGAGAAATGTTAGAAAAGCACTGGAGGAATGATAGAGTTGGCAGTTGGTTGGTGACTCAACGGTTGGTTAATCAGTTGCCAATGTTCCAATCACCAGTTTTCCAATTTCCCAGAACACCGTAGGGTAATCGTAGGCTTCTAGTCGAGTTATATAGACCGACTTGGTGTATATTCATAATCGAAGAGCAGCGGGCGAAAACGTCTCTTCTTCTCCTCCTTGTTTTTGCCAGAGCGTCAAAGGACAGCGACCTTTGACGCTTTTGGCGTCTATGGCTAAAGGCCCGCCAGGTTTTTAAAAACTCTGCGAGCCTTCCCGGTCACATGGTATAATTCCGCTTCGTGACTGCGACCACTAGCCACCGTCAAATTGCTCGCGCGGCCAGCGTCGTGATGGCGACTTTCATCGCCAGCCGGCTGCTGGGCCTGCTGCGCGATGTCGTCATCAGCGCGCACTTCGGCACGTCCGACGCGCTCGACGCTTACAACGTCGCCTTCCGCATTCCCGACATCATTTTCGCGCTGATGGCGGGCGGCGCGTTAGCCTCGGCGTTCATCCCAACGTTCTCCGGCTATCTCGCCCATGACGACGATGAGGGTGCCTGGCGGCTAGCGAGCGGCATTATCAATTTGCTGCTGGTGGCATTGACCGTCTCAGCGATCATCGCCGCACTGTTGGCGGAGCCGCTGGTCGTCGCGCTGGCCCCCGGCTTCAGCCCTGCCAAACAAGCGCTGACGATTCCGTTGATGCGGCTGATGCTCATCGCGCCCATCATCTTCAGCGTCAGCGGCGTGGTGATGGGCATCCTCAACGCCAAACAAGACTTCATCCTGCCCGGCCTCGCGCCCATCGCCTACAACCTTGCCATCATCGCCGGCGCGATGCTGCTCTCGCCCACTCTGGGCATTTACGGCCTGGCGATTGGCGCGGTGATCGGCGCGGGATTGCATTTTCTGGTGCAAATACCTGGCCTGATCAAAGTCGGCGCGCATTACTCTACCCGATTGTCCCTGCGCGATCCCGGCGTGCGGCAGGTGCTGCGACTGATGGCCCCCCGCGTGCTGGGCCTCGCCATCGTGCAGATCAATTTTCTGGTGGAAACGATCCTTGCCTCAAATCTAGGCACGGGCGCAGTTTCGGCGCTCAACTATGCGTGGCGCGTGATGCTGCTACCGCAAGGCGTGGTGGCTCAGTCGGTGGCGATTGCCGCCTTCCCCACCTTCTCTGATCAGTTCGCACGCGGTAAACTGGACGAACTGCGATCGGCGCTGTCGGCCACCTTGCGCGCGATCTTGTTCATCGCCATCCCGTCGGCGATTGGGCTGTTGGTGCTGCGCGTGCCGTTGATCCAACTCATTTATCAACGGGGCGAATTTCAAGACACCTCGACCGAACTCGTCGCTACCGCTCTGAGCTTTTATGCACTGGGCTTGATCGGTCATTCAGGCATAGAGATTTTGACACGCGCGTTTTACGGCATGCACGACACGCGCACGCCGGTGATCCTCGGCATCCTATCGCTCGTCCTCAACCTGATCCTCAGCCTCACTTTGATCGGCCCCATGCATATCGCCGGTTTGGCCCTGGCAAACACCATCGCCGCGATGGCCGAAATGACTTTGCTGTCCATCACGCTGCGATCAAAACTCGGCGGGTTGGACGATCAACGCATTCTGGCCACAACGTTCAAAACGGTCGTCGCGTCGCTGGCGATGGCCATCGGCGTGTGGGGATTTTTGAATCTAACGGAAAGCGCTGGATCGATCGTGCGCGGAGTGATGGGCATCCTCCTCGGCGGCGGAATCTTCTTCGGCGCGGCGTGGCTGCTGCGCATCGAAGAATTGCGAACGATGCTAGCGATGATTAAACGACGGCGCAGTCGATCTTAAACCGATTCACGCTTCAATTTGCTCGATCTTCAACTCCGCGGCGTCAAGCAGCCTGGCACAGTAGGCGGCCAACGCCTGCCCGCGCTCAAACAGCGCCATCGATTCTTCAA
>JADGQE010000023.1 GCA_017882055.1 Thermoflexales bacterium | reverse complement strand
GACGAGCAAGCGTCGAAACGCAAACAAGGGTCGACCCAAACTTACACCGGTGAAATTGGCGATCACCCGCTCTTTGCCTTTTGGGAAGAAGAAGAGGAAGATGTCTGATCAGTATCGTTATCAAGAGGTGTGGCAAGTTGCTCTTCAGCGACTCGCTACGCTCAACTTTGACTAATTCTTATCCGTGGATTCAGGCTATAAGCATACTCCAGCACTTACCATGTAACCACTACCCTGGTGATAAAACACAGAGACGCCCCGCCGGGGCATCTCTCCTTGTCTACTTATTCTTGCCTACTCTATTTGATCAGAAACTCGCCGTTGCGATAGAATGGCACGCCATCGACCGTGATTTTAGTGCCGTCGCGCGTATCGCAAATCATGTCCCAGTGCACCGCGGATTTGTTCACGCCGCCCGTGTCGGGATAAGCGGCGCCAAGCGCCATGTGAATGGTGCCGCCCAACTTCTCGTCAAATAAGATGTTGCGGGTGAACTTCTTGATTGCCTGGTTCGTGCCAATCGCAAATTCGCCGAGCGTGCGCGAGCCGGCATCCATATCCAGCACAGCCAGCAAGAAATCCTCACCCTTCTGAGCGGTGGCCTTGACCACTTTACCTTTCTTGAATTCCAATTCCACGCCATCGACTTCGCGCGACTGATAGATGGCCGGATAGGTGAACTTGACCCAGCCTTCGGTTACGGTCTCTTCAGGACCTGTAAAGATTTCGCCGTCCGGCATATTCTTCGTGCCATCGGAATTGATAAACGTCCGATGGGCTACGCCGACCGTCAGATCGCAATTAGGGCCTTTGACGTGAATGCGCTTCTTACCAGCGAGCCAATCAACGTACTTCTGCTGTCCGGCGGCAAATGCTCGCCAACGAGCAACCGGATCGGGATCGTCCAACAGACTCGCGCCATAAACGAAGTCTTCGTATTCGCGCAGGCTCATGTCGGCATCCTGCGCACTGGCCTCGGTCGGGAACATCGTCACCGTCCAGCGAAGTTCGCCGCTGGCGCTGCGCCGCATGAAGTTCTCAGTCAATTCGCGGCGGCTGGCGGTGAGCAGGGCAATCTTCTTCGGATCGACATTCGATAGCGATTTGGTGTTGACGTCCCCCCGAATGGCAATCCGCACATCGAAATCCTTCACCGCCATCATCTCGAAGGGATTAAGGTACTGAATCTGCTCGCTCGAACCATATTTCAGCAGCAGCTCCATCGCGCCCGGCACCAGATCGAGGTGATGATAACCGCTGCCCGCCGTGATGTGCGGCAAGCCGCCCAGTTTGATCACCTGCTCGATCACGGCCAGCGTCAACGGCTGCGCCACGGGCGACGCCGTGATGTAAACCCGATCACCCTTCCGGACCGGAGATGAGTACTCCGTGATGACTTTGGCCAGCTTCAGGATTCGTTGATCTGCCATAAGACTCCTGCCCGTTAGTATCCAGGCGCGTCATTATAACATCCACGCAGCGTCAACAAGCTATCCGAATCGACCCGTGACGTAGTCCTCGGTGCGCTTGTCGTGTGGATTGGTGAACAACTGCTTACCCGGTCCTTCTTCGATCAACTTGCCCTGCAAAAAGAAGGCCGCATGATCGGCGATGCGCGCCGCCTGTTGAATACTGTGCGGCACGATGACGATCGTATACTGCTGCTTCAATTGCTGCATCGAATCCTCAATCTTGGCCGTCGACAGCGGATCAAGCCCCGACATCGGCTCATCCATCAAAATCACTTCCGGTTCCAGCGCGAGGACGCGGGCCAGACACAAGCGCTGCTGCTGCCCGCCTGAAATGGCAAAGCCCGATTCGTCCAGCCGATCCTTCACTTCATCCCACATGGCCGCCGCACGCAGGCTGCTCTCGACGATGTGACTCAGCTGGCTCGAATCGCGAATACCGGCGAGACGCGGTCCATATTCAATATTGGCCCGGATCGACAGCGGCAGCGGCAGCGGCTGGGCAAAAACGATACCCATCCGGCGGCGCAGTTCGATCACGTTAACGTCGGGCGCATAAATATCCTGACCATCGAGCAGCACCCGGCCGGTCATCTTTTTGACTTCGACCAGATCGTTCAGCCGGTTAAGAACACGCAGCAGCGTCGATTTGCCACCACCAGCCGGTCCAAACAATGCCATGATTTCGTGGGCGTAGATCGTCAGGCTGATGCCGTTCAGGCTCTCAGTGCCGTCGGAATATCTCAGGCTCAAATTCTCGATGACAATCTTCGGTGTGCGATTCATGAGCATATGCTTCAACCTTGCGAGGGTTTCGAGTTGATGAGCGAACCCTCAATTCAACCCTCGCAAGGCTGTCACCACTGGCGTTTGCGGCGGTAATAACTGCGAATGACCGCCGCGAGCAGATTCATCGTCAACACAAAAACGAGCAGCACCAGCGCTGTGCCAAACTGAATCTTGATCGGCATATTGGGCACCTGTGTGCTGATGACAAACAGATGGTAGGGCAGTGCCATCGTTTTATCAAAGATGCTGCCGGGCAATTCAGGCAAAAAGAAGGCCGCGGCGGTAAACAAAATCGGCGCGGTTTCACCGGCTGCACGTTCCAGCCCCAGGATGACGCCGGTGAGAATGCCCGGCAGCGCCTGCGGCAAAACGATCTTGTAGATGGTCTGCCACTTCGTGCCACCGAGACTGACACTCACGGTGCGAAAACTCTGCGGCACCGAATGCAGCGCCTCTTCTGAAGTGCTGATGATCACTGGCAGGGTCATGATCGACAGCGTCAGCGCGCCCGCCAGGATTGATGATCCAAATCGCAGCGCCAACACGAATAACCCCAGCCCGAACAAGCCGTACACCACCGATGGAATCCCGGACAAATTGATGATGGCTAATCGAATCATCCGCGTGAAGTTGTTGTCGCGCGCGTACTCGCTCAGGTAAATCGCAATCGCCACACCAAACGGCACCGAGAAGATCGCCGTGCCGACCGTCAGCCAGAACGTGCCGACGATCGCCGGCCAGATGCCGCCCGCCCGCATCCCATCACGCGGCGCTGTGGTGAGAAACTCCACGTTGATCGCGGGCAAGCCCTGGATCACAATCGCGCCGACGACCAGAATAATCGGCAGCACGACCAGAATCGCGACAATGGCGAGGAAAGTAAAACCAAGACGCTGCGTTAGAAATCGGGACATAGGTTATGAAAGCAGCCTCGCCGAGCGGCGAGTCTGACGAAAGATCGCAATAGATGCGACAAAGTTCACGATGAAAGTGATGACGAACAAGACAATGCCAATCATGAACAACACATGGAAGTGGGTGCTGCCCTGCGCCACTTCTCCCATTTCGGCCGCAATAGTGGCCGTCATCGTGCGCGCCGGCATGAACAGCGAATCAAGCGACAATGGCATGCGAGCGGCATTGCCCGTGACCATCATCACCGCCATCGTCTCGCCGATCGCCCGGCCGATGCCCAGCATGATGGCCGTGAGGATGCCCGAGCGCGCAGCTTTCACCGTCACCATCCAGATCGTTTGCCAGCGCGTTGCGCCTAAGGCTAACGCTGCATCGCGATAACTCCTCGGCACAGCGTCGAGTGCATCTTCCGCCACACTGATGATCGTCGGCAGCGCCATGTAGGCCAGGATCAACGCGCCCGTGAAGGCCGTCAGGCCGGTCGGGGCATTGAAGGCAACCCGCACCAGCGGCGACAGGGCAATCATCCCGATGAAGCCCAACACCACCGATGGAATACCGGCCACCACTTCGATCATCGGCTTAAGAATTTCACGCAGCCAGCGCGGCGCAACTTCCGCCACGAAGATCGCAGCCAGCACACCGGTCGGCACAGCGATGATCGCCGCACCCAGCGTCACCAGCACCGATCCAAGAATCAGCGGCAGCAGCCCGAAATGACTTTCAGTCGGATACCAGCGCGTCGAGAGCAGGTTGCTGATCGAGACTTCGGTGATGGCCGGCAGACCTTCGAGCAGCAAAAAGAGGAAGATCAAAACGACGAATGCGATCGCGACGAAGCCGCTGGCGCGAATCGCGCGCTCGGCAAAGAATTCGACGAAGGATGTGCGCCTGGTTTTCAGCGAAGCCGATGACATGGTCACTTCTTGAGTGGCACAAAGCCGAGTTGCGCCACAATCGTTTGCGCGTCGGGACCGAGAATCCAATCGATGTAATCTTTGATCTGGCCGGCCGGCTGACCATTGGTGTACATGAACAGCGGCCGCGCAATGGCATAAGTTCCCGCATTGACCGATTCGACGCTCGGCAGCACGTAAGTTCCGCCCGCTTTGGCCGCGATGGCGATCATCTTCACGTCAGACGTTACATAGCCGAGGCCGTCATAGCCAATCGCATTAGGGTTCTGGCGGATCTCGGCCATGATGCCTTCGCTGGAAGGCAGCAGCAAGGTATCGGGCGAGAACAAGTCCGTGTTGTCCTTTTGGCCGAGCCGCACGATTTGCTCGAGGAAAAACACATGTGTGCCAGAGTTACTCTCGCGCGACAACAAAACGATCGGGCGATCTTCACCGCCGACCTCTTTCCAGTTGGCGATCTTGCCGGTGTAAATATCCGAAATCTGTTGGACGGTCAAAGAGTTGACAGGATTGCCGGGGTTGACGATGACGGCAATGGCATCGCGGGCGATATCGATTTCAAAAGGTTGGATGTTATTCTTGACGGCTTGCTGTTTCTCGCCGTCTGTCATCGCCCGACTGGCGTTGGCAATGTCGGCTGTGCCGTTGACGAGTGCAGCGATACCCGTACCCGATCCACCGCCAGTCACTGAAATGCGCAGATCAGGATGAAGTTTCTGATAGGCTTCGGCCCACGCTAAAGCGAGATTGACGATCGTGTCTGAGCCGATGTTCTCGATCGTCTTTACACCGGTCGAAGCGGACTGCCCATTGGCCCGTCCACCACAGCCGGCCAGCAGAAAAACGCACACGATCAGACGCAGGAGTATCGAACGCATTGGCACGATTATAACATGTGGACTTGACTTCCACAAAGCAGTTTGTGAGTTAAGCGACTTCAAGTTACAATGCTGTCCAGAGATAACCTTGATGACCACAAGCATAAGTGATGCCTTCCATCAGTGAACTCCGTGTAATCCGTGGTCGGTAGGCTTTGGCATGAACAAGATCGAAGTTGAGCATCTCAATTTCTACTATCACAATAAACAAGCACTGTTCGACGTCTCGCTGCCGGTGGCCGATCGGCAGATCACCGCGCTGATCGGCCCAAGCGGCTGCGGCAAGTCGACGTTCCTGCGCTGCCTCAATCGTATGAATGACACGATCCCCGGCACTCGCGCCGAAGGCCGCATCCAGCTCGACGGCGTCGACGTGCTCGATCCGGCCTTGAACGTGGCCGATCTGCGGCGGCGGGTGGGGATGGTCTTTCAGAAGCCCAATCCGTTTCCACAATCGATCTACGACAATGTCGCCTTTGGCCCGCGCGCGCTCAAGATGAACGTGGGCCTCGATCGCGTCGTCGAGCAATCGCTGCGCGATGCAGCCCTGTGGGATGAAGTCAAAGATCGACTCAAGGGTCCGGCCCTGGAACTGTCGCTGGGGGAACAACAACGCCTGTGCATTGCGCGCGTGTTGGCCGTGCGACCCGAAGTGATTTTGATGGACGAGCCGTGCTCGGCGCTCGATCCGATCGCCACACTCAAAATCGAAGAGTTGATGCAGAAGCTAAAAGAGAAGTATACCATCGTGATCGTGACGCACAACATGCAGCAAGCTTCGCGCGCCAGCGATTCCACCGGTTTTTTCTGGCTGGGCAAATTGGTCGAGTTCAGCGAAACCAGGCAAATCTTCTTGCGTCCCAGGCAGAAACAAACGGAAGACTACATCACCGGCAGGTTTGGATAGACACACCCGTCAAAGCGCGATATAATCTAATGGCCGCTGACTCAATCGAGCAGCGAGCAACCAATTAATCAGTTGGCCAATTGACGACAACCGCTTGGATCGCTTTCGCGCAATGCGCACCGCGACCGAGACGAAGATCGCACAAACAACCGGTGCTCTCTTTCGCTCGACAGCGATCCTCGCGTCGGGCGTTTTGTTTTGAGAAACCTTGCGACGCCTAGCGGCCCACCGGCGCAATGCGCCGGGAATGGGCAGGTTGAATGACGCAATTGACGACCTTCACGAAAACCTTCGCAAGGCTTCAGATAAGGAGCAACATGGATCGCAAGAAAGTGACGATACCGCATCTTCACGCCAAGAAGCAGCGCGGCGAGCCGATCACGATGATCACGGCTTACGATTATCCAGGGGCATTGGCCGTCGATGAAGCCGGCGTTGATCTCACTCTCGTCGGCGACTCGCTGGGCATGGTCGTGCTCGGCTATGAATCGACGGTGCCCGTCACCATGGAAGAGATGTTGATGCATTGCGCCGCCGTCAAGCGCGGCACCCAGTATGCACACATCGTCGGCGACATGCCGTTCCTGTCCTATCAGATCGATGTGAAAGAGGCCGTGCGCAACGCCGGGCGCTTTCTCAAAGAAAGCGGTGCGGATTCGGTCAAACTCGAAGGCGGCACGGAAATGGCTGCCACCGTCAAAGCCATCGTCGCGGCGGGCATTCCCGTGATGGGCCACATCGGGTTGACGCCGCAGTCCGTATCGAAGCTGGGCGGCTATCGCGTGCAAGGCAAAACGCACTCGGCGGCGCGTAAACTGCTCGAAGACGCCCTGGCTTTGCAAGCGGCCGGCGCGTACGCCATCGTATTGGAAACCACACCGGAGCGAGTCAGCGAATTCGTTTCAAAGCAACTATCGATTCCGACCATCGGCATCGGCGCGGGCGTGGGTTGCGACGGGCAGGTCCTGGTCTTCCACGATCTGCTTGGCTACTTCGATCGCTTTTCACCCAGGCACAACAAGCGTTACGCCAACCTTCGTCCGATCATCGTCGAGGCCGTGAAGCAATACGTGCAAGAAGTAAGCACCCGTGCTTTCCCAACCGCCGACAACTCGTTCACGATCGACGATGCTGAATTTGAAGCATTCGCGAGCGAAGCGAGTGACATCGCTCAATCTCGCCGTCTCTCTGTCCCGCTATCGAATGAGAGAGAGAGGGAACGAGAGAAAGAGAGATAAACATGAACATCACCATCGTCGGCACAGGCGCTATGGCGACGCTGTTCGCAGCGCGGCTATCCGCCGTAGCCGAAGTCGCCATGATCGGCACGTGGACCGACGCGATCGAAATGATCCGGCGAGACGGTATCACCCTCGATGGTGATAGCTGCTGCCACTCCGTCAACACCGCTTACGATCCCGACGATACACCCGCCGCCGATCTCGCCATTGTGCTGACCAAGGCCTACAAGACACCGATTGCGGCGCAGGTAGCGGCCAAAACGATCAAACCGAACGGCATCGCATTGACTTTGCAAAATGGCCTGGGCAACATCGAAATTCTGGCGGCGCAGGTCGGCGCAGATCGAGCGATGCAAGGCGTAACCATGCAGGGCGCGACATTGTTAGGGCCGGGCCACATTCGCACCAGCGGACGCGGCGCCACTCATCTGGGCTACGTGCCGATCGAACGGGCCGCGCCGCGGGATTGGGGCACTGATTCGCACGCTTACGAAATCACCGCGCTGTTCAACTCGGCCGGGCTCAAAGCCCAAGTCAGCGCCGACATCGACGGGCTGATATGGGGCAAGTTGATTCTCAATGCGGCCATCAATCCCTTGACGGCCATCCTGCGCATTCCAAATGGCGCGTTGATTGAATCGAACGACACGCTCGAATTGATCCGGGCGGTCACCGACGAAGCGTTCGCCGTCGCACGAGCGAAAGGCATCACGCTCCCCTACCCTGATCCGTTTGAACGCGTGAAGCAGGTGGCGCAACTCACGGCGACGAATCACTCTTCGATGCTGCAAGACGTGCTCGGCCAACGCCAAACCGAAATCGACGCGATCAATGGTAAAATCGTTGAGCAAGGCAAGGCACTCGGCATCCCAACGCCCATCAATGCGGCGTTGACGTCGCTTGTGCGCACGATCGAAAAGAGTTACACTGCTGAGGTTGTGGAAAACACGGAGAAGACTTTGCGTCCCTTGCGCCCTTTGCAGTGAAAACTTCATTTGGAAGGATTTGAGACTTTCACATCACTTCGGAACAACTTTGCGTGAGGCACGGTTGCCCAATGTGCTACAATACCTGCAAGGAATTACGCCCGGAACAGGAGCATCGCCCATGACTATCATTGTGAAAAGTTCAAACGAAGATGCCATTACCATCCCTGCCGCGTTGATGTCCGCCTTGAACTTACGCGAGGGCGATGAAGTCAAAGCCATCGTTGATGGCGAGACCCTACGCCTCGCGCGACTCAATAAGTTTCTCAGCTTGCGCGGCGCGCTGGCCGATGATGAGGCGTTTGAACACGCTATGGAAGCAAATGAGCAGGCCTGGCAAGCATGGACGAAAACCGCGTCTGCCTAGATACCAGTGTGCTCATCGCGTATCTCAGAGGCAGCGATCCGGGCGCGACCGCCGTTGAGCAGGCGGTCAAACACTATGCCTGCTACGTGACCTCGATCACCGTCTACGAGCTGTTGCTGGGCATGGCCCGTGCGCGAAAGCAAATTGGCGAAGAGGCGCTGCTTAACGTCATGTTGGTCGCGCCTTTTGACGATGTCGCCGCTCGGCGCGCCGCGCAGCTGCACGCCGAGCTCATCCGCCACAACGAGGACATCGGCGTGAAAGATATACTGATTGCGGCGATCTGCCTCGAACACGCCCTGCCGCTGCTTACCCTGAACGAGCGTCACTTCGCGCGTGTCCCAGAACTCAAAGTTGCCACTCCCGAGGTTTTCCTCGCCTGACGCGTCGCTTGCACGATGTTAATCACTCCTCGGTGTCGCAAGACGTGCTCACGCAGCGCCAAACGGAGATCGACGCGATCAATGGTAAAATCGTTGAGCCGGGCCAGTCGCTCGATAGCCCGACACCCATCAATGCGGTACTGATGTCGCGCGTGCGTGCAATCGAAAACAACTACACTGCCGGGGTCACGGAGAATGCGGAGAATACTTTGCGCGCTCTGCGGCCTCTGCGGTAAAAACAGGAGAATCCATCTTGAAACTCTCACATCACTTCGGAACAACTTTGCGTGAAGCGCCGGCCGGCGTCGAAGCAATCAGCCATCAGCTGCTCGTGCGCGCCGGCTTCATTCGCCAACTCGGGCAAGGCTTGTTCTCGTACCTGCCGCTGGCGAGACGATCGCTGACCAAGATCGAAAACATCCTGCGTGAAGAGATCAACGCGATCGGCGGGCAGGAGATGACGATGCCGGTGGCCCATCCCGCCGAAGTGTGGCAGGCGACCGGGCGCTGGTATTCGATCGGGCCGGAGATGGCGCGCTTCAAAGATCGCAAAGAGCGCGATATGGTATTGGCCATGACGCACGAGGAAGTCGTCGCCGATCTCTGCAAAACCGAAATCAAATCGTACCGGCAGCTGCCGCAGTTGGTCTATCACATTCAAACCAAATTCCGCGACGATCCGCGTCCGCGCGCCGGGTTGATCCGCGTGCGCGAGTTCACGATGAAAGACTCGTACAGTCTCGACACCGACGAAGCCGGTTTAGACAAGCAGTATCGCGCGCACTATCAAGCCTACTTCAATATCTTCAACCGCTGCGCCCTGCCCGCCATCGCCGTCGGCTCGGACGTGGGCATGATGGGTGGCAGCCTCGCGCACGAATACATGTACCTTGCGCCGGTTGGCGAAGATACGCTGGTGTTGTGCCGCCAGTGCGGCTATGCGGCCAATCGACAGATCGCACGCTGTGCCAAACCGAAGGCCGCATCCGAAGAACTCAAGTCGATCGAGAAAGTGGCTACGCCCGAAACGAAGACGATCGAAGCGCTGGCCGCCTTGCTCAATGTGCCCAAGAGCAAAACCGCCAAAGCCCTGCTCATGATGGCGGGCCACGAAGAAGACAGCGGCACGCGTGAAGAATTCATCTTTGCCGTGATTCGCGGCGACATGGAAGTCAACGAGACGAAGTTGACCAACGCCGTCAAAGCCGACTGGCTGCAGCCCGCAACGGATGAGCAGATCCGCGCGATCGGTGCGACGCCCGGTTTCGCCTCGCCGATCGGTCTCAAGAATGTGACCGTGGTGGTCGATGACGCAGTGCCTTCATCGCCCAACCTCGTCGCAGGCGCGAACGAGGCAGGCTATCACCTGCTCAACGCCAACACGCCGCGCGATTACGCCGCGACGATCGTGGCCGACATCGCGGCCGCCGGCGATGGCGATGCGTGCCTCAACTGCGGACAACCGTTGTATACCGCGCGCGGCGTCGAAGTGGGCAACATCTTCAAACTCGGCACGCGCTATTCGGCCGCGATCGGCGCCACCTTCCTCGCCGCCGATGGCACGCAGCAGCCCATCGTCATGGGTTCGTATGGCATCGGCTCCGGTCGTTTGCTGGCCTGCGTGGCCGAAGAACATCACGACGACAAAGGCTTGATCTGGCCGATCAGCGTTGCACCATATCACGTGCAGCTCGTTTCGCTCGCGGGCGAAGAGGCCGGCGTCAACGAGGTTGCGGATCGAGTGTATGCTGCGCTGCTCGCGGCCGGCATCGAAGTCCTGTATGACGATCGGAACGAGCGGCCCGGCGTCAAATTCGCCGATGCCGATTTGATCGGCATTCCGATCCGCTTGACGGTCAGCACCAAAGCGATTGGCAAAGGCGGCATTGAAATGAAGCGGCGCGATCGAAAAGAGTTCGAGATTGTATCCGAGGCCAATTTGATGACGCGCGTGCAGACTGAAATCAACTCGATGTTGGAAGAGATTGCCGCGAAGGTTGTGGAAGTTCCGTTCAAGTGAAATGAGGTATCATTTAAGCAGGAGGCAAAGATGAAAACTTTCGATCGAATCACCATCGATCCGAACAAAATGAACGGTCAGCCCTGCGTGCGAGATATGCGGGTCACCGTGCGGCGTGTGCTCGAAGCGCTCGCCACGTACCCAGATCGGAACGAATTCAAGCGCGAATATCCGGAACTCGACGACGAGGATATTCGGCAAGTGCTGGAATACGCCGCCGCAAATCTTGACGATCAGACTATTGAATTGGCGACGGCAGCATGAAGCTTCTGCTCGATCAAGGACTGCCTCGCTCGACGGCGGCGTTGCTGCGTTCGCGCGATATCGACACGCTTCATGCAGGCGATGTTGGCCTTGCCAAAGCCGAGGATATAGCCATTCTGGAACAAGGCCGCCTTCAGGATCGAACAATCGTTACTCTTGATGCCGATTTCCACAAACTATTGGCTATCACGCGTGCCACTACACCCTCCGTCATCCGCATTCGCATTGAAGGTCTCCGCGCCGAAGCACTCGCCAATTTGCTTGAACGCATATTAAAGCAAAGCAGCGCTGATCTAGAAGCGGGCGCGGCAGTCACTGTTCAAGCGCGACGACTGCGCATTCGTCGCCTTCCATTGATACGTTAATAAAGATTGGGAAGGCCTTTGATCGAGTATATCCGTGCGATGATCAACTCGATGCTGGACGAGATAACGGCAAAAGTTGTCGAAGTGCCATTCAAGTAATGCGTGGGACGTATAGCGTATTCCGTTGATTTTTCCACGCAATACGCAGTACGCAATACGAGGTGTCGCATGCAAGTCCTGACCACCATCGAAGAATTCCGTGAAGCCAAAGACGCGCTCAAAGGCACCTGGGGCTTTGTGCCGACGATGGGTTATTTACATGCCGGCCACTTATCGTTGGTCAAACGCGCCCGCGCCGAAAACGATCACGTCGCCGTCAGCATCTTCGTCAACCCGACGCAGTTCGGGCCGAACGAAGACTTCGCCGCCTATCCGCGCGATTTGCAGCGCGACCTCGATTTGTTGCAGCCGCACGCGGTCGATCTGGTCTTTAACCCAACGCCCGAAGTGATATATCCGCCGCATTTCCAAACCTACGTAACGGTCGAAGAAGTGACCAGGCATTTGGAAGGTGCTGCGCGGCCTGTCCATTTTCGCGGCGTTGCGACGGTCGTAACTAAGCTGTTCAACATCGTCGGCGCAGAGCGGGCTTACTTCGGGCAGAAAGATGCGCAGCAAACGATCGTCATCAAGCGCCTGGTGGCCGATCTCGCCCTGCCCATTCAGATCATCGTTTGTCCGACCCTACGCGAGCCGGATGGTCTGGCGATGTCGAGCCGCAACACGTATCTCAATGCCGAACAGCGCAAAGCCGCGCCGGTGCTCTATCGCGCGTTGTATGCAGCGAAGGAAGCCTTTGATAAGGGCGAGCGCAGCGGCAAGGAACTGCGGGCGACCATGCGCCGGGTGATCGAGGCCGAGCCATTGGCCAGCATCGACTATGTTTCGGCGGCCGATCCGATGACTCTGCAAGAGTTGCCACCAGAGCCATCGCAGCCAAAGGCAGAAGAAGCAGTCTTGTTATCGATGGCTGTGCGCATTGGCCAGCCACGTTTAATCGATAACTTCTTGTACGAAAACGGTCAGTGGTTAGCAGGCGAATTCGCAGGCTAATCTGCAATCCAAAATCGGCAATCAGAAATGCTGCTCACTCTCGACATCAGCAACACCACCATCAAAGTCGGCGTATTTCAAAACGACACGCTGATCGCCAACTGGCGCTTCGCGACCGTGCGGCAAAAACTCACGGATGAGTACGCGATGCTGCTGCTCGACCTCTTCACAGCTTGCGGCATTCCTGCCGGCGAAATCAGCGGCGTCGCGATGTCGTGCGTCGTGCCGCCGTTACGCAGCGTGTTCGACGAACTGGCGCGCAAATATCTGCACCTCACGCCCGTCATCGTCGGGCCGGGCATCAAGACCGGCGTCAAACTCGCGGTCGATAATCCGCGCGAAGTCGGCGCCGATCGGGTGGTCAACGCGCTGGCGACGCACCGACTGTACGGCGGCCCGGCGATTGCCATCGCCTTCGGCACCGCCACCGTGTTCGATTGTATCTCGGCGCAGGGCGACTATCTCGGCGGCGCGATTGCACCCGGCGTTGTCACTGCGCTCGAATCGCTGACACGCTCGGCGGCGCAGCTGTTTCAGATCGAACTCGTCCGTCCGCCCAAAGCGATTGGCAGGAACACCGTGCACATGATGCAATCGGGACTGGTGCTGGGGTTCGCCGGCTTAGTCGAAGGCCTGGTCAAGCGGCTGCGCAGCGAACTGGGCGGCGAGGCCAAAGTCATCGCGACCGGCGGCCTGGCCGAAGTCATCGCGCCCGTGACGGATGTCATTGAGGTGGTAGATTTAGAGTTGACGTTAAAGGGACTGAAGTTGATCTACGAGTTGAATGCGTAAAACGTGTTGCGTGGTACGTGTTCCGTTACGCAACACGAAATACGCATTACGCAGCAAACAGTGCGCCTATGCCGATCGATACTGATTTCGTCTCCTATTTCACTCAGGTTCAGGCCAGCGCAGGCTGGGACCGCATTCTGGCATCTTTTGCGCGGTTCCTTGTCCTGGATCGATCCGCATGCGTGCTGGATGTGGGCTGTGGACCTGGTTCGCTGGTACGCCGTCTGGCACACGAGGCTGCATTCGCACAAGGCTGCGATGCCGACCATTGCATGATCGAGCAGGCGCAGTGTTTGGCCCAGGCCGAAGGCTTGATCAACGTCGAATATCGCGTCGGCGTGCTGCCCAAGCTGCCCTACGACGCGGACACTTTCGATGTTGTGACTGCCACCAATGTGATCTTCTTGCAGCACGATCCGGTTGCGGCGCTGCGCGGCCTGGCGCACGTCTGCAAACCGAATGGCATGGTCGCCATGTTGAACCCATCGCCACAGATGAATGTTGCCGCTGCCACGGCCCTAGCCGACCAGCAGGGGCTGATCGATTTCAATCGCGCCTCGTTCATCAACTGGGCCAACGTCGCCGAGCAGAATCACCGCTTCAGCGCGGAGCGGATCACCCAGATGTTCGAAACGATCGAATTGAGCGACATCGTCATCGAATCAAAAATCAGCGGGTTGGCGCTCTTTGCGAAAGCCAGAAAGAGAGACGGAGGGAAAGAGAGATAGAGGACGAGATTTTCTTCCGCCTTCATCCTTCATCCTTTGAAAACTATGGAACCCATATCCCTTTTTCAAAACAAACATATCGTGCTGGGCATCGCCGGCGGCATCGCGGTTTACAAAGTGGCCGACCTCGCCAGCAAATTGACACAGGCCGGCGCGCAAGTCGATTGCGTGCTGACGGAATCGGCGACGAAGTTCGTGGCGCCCTTAACGTTTGCGGCCGTGACTGGTCGCGCCGCACTGACCGATGCCGATTTGTGGCGGCACGACTTGCATGTGCCGCATGTGTCTTTGGGTGAATCAGCAGACTTGATCATCATCGCGCCAGCCACCGCCAACACGCTGGCGAAACTTGCGCACGGGCAGGCCGACAACTTGCTCACCGTCACGACGCTCGCGGCTCGTTGCCCGGTTGTCATTGTGCCAGCCATGGACGGTGGCATGTGGTCAAATGCCGCAACGCAAGCTAACGTGGCAACCTTGCGAAGCCGGGGCATTCGGGTGATCGGTCCGGCGATCGGGCGCATGGCCTCCGGCTTGAGCGGCGAAGGCCGCATGGTCGAGCCAATGGATATTCTGGGCTTCATCCGAGTCGTGTTAGCGGAAGGCGGATCGTTAGCCGGGCGCAAGCTTGTCGTGACGGCCGGCGGCACCCACGAAGCGATCGATCCGGTGCGTTTCATCGGCAATCGATCGAGCGGCAAGCAGGGCTTCGCCATCGCGCAGGCGGCCATCGATCGCGGCGCACGCGTCACGTTGATCGCAGGCGCGACCGCGTTGGCTACGCCTTTCGGCGCGGAACGGATCGACGTCGAATCGGCGCAGGAGATGCGTGACAAAGTCATCGAGGCTTGCCGGGACGCCGATACCTTGATCATGGCGGCCGCCGTCGCCGACTTCCAATCGGCCCACACCGCCGACCAGAAAATCAAGAAAACGAAAGACACCGTCGAGTTCGAAATCAAACTCGTCCGTACGCCCGACATCTTGCAAGCCGTGAAAGAACAGCGTGACAGGATCGAAAAGCCCAAAGTGGTGATCGGCTTTGCGGCCGAAACGCAGAATCTCATCGACAATGCGCGCGCCAAATTGACGAGCAAGGGACTTGATCTGATCGCCGCGAACGACGTCTCGGCGACGGATGCAGGGTTCGCCGTCGACACCAATCGAGTAACCCTACTGGACGCGGGCGGTGGCGTTGAACCCCTGCCGATCATGAGCAAAGTACAGGTTGCCGAGCGCGTGCTGGATCGCATGGCAGCCTTGCTCGGTTAAGCGCGCTTAACACCAAATAGAGTACAATACAAGCGGCGATCGATGACGATCGCCGCTCAATCTTTGCGGGGGGAAGACGGGTGACCGAGCGAACCCTCATCGTTTTGGAAGGCGATCAAACCGGTCAAGAGTTGCTCGATGAAGTATGGGAAACTTTAGGCTAAGGGCTATAGGAGAAACATGGAATCTTTCAACGAAAAACTTGCGCAACAAGTCGACGGCTACATCGAAGGACTATTCGTTCCGCATGATGAAGCGTTGGCTCAAGGACTCAAAGATGCCGAAGCCGCCGGTCTGCCGTCCATCAACGTCTCGGCAAATGAAGGCAAGTTATTGTACTTGATTACGAAGATGGCGCAGGCCAAACGCGTGCTGGAAATCGGCACGCTGGGCGGCTTCAGCACGACCTGGCTGGCGCGCGCTTTGCCAGGCAACGGAAAACTGATCACGCTCGAACTCGATCAAAAACACGCGGATGTTGCGCGCAAGAATCTCGACCGGGCCGGCGTTGGCGATAAGGTTGAGATTCGCGTCGGGCGTGCGAGCGATTCGCTGCAGAAGATGATCACGCAAGGCGAAACGCCATTCGATCTTATCTTCATCGATGCCGACAAACCGGGCTACGTGGAATATTTGAATCGATCGCTGCAACTCACGCGTCCGGGCACGGTGATTCTGGCCGACAATCTGATCCGCAACGGGCGTGTGATGGACAGCCATCCGGGTGACGAAAGTGCGCGCGGCGCGAAAGCCTATAACGATGCGCTGGCCCAACATCCGCGACTTGAATCCATTATCTTACCCATTCTTCGAGAGACGCTGGATGGGCTATCAATCTCGATCGTGAAGTAACGCGTGTTGCGTAGTGCGTAATCCGTTTCTTACGCAGCACGGAACATGGTGTACGAGCATCTGCTTCCATAAAGGACCATATAGATGAGACTCTACTTCCTCCGTCACGGCATCGCCGATTGGCCGCAATGGGATATGGATCGCGATCACGAGCGACCCCTCAACGACGAGGGCATGAAGAAGATGAAGGCCGAAGCCAAAGCGATCGCACAGCTCGATCTCGGCTTGAACGTGATCCTGTCCAGCCCATACACCCGCGCCTGGCAAACCGCCGATATCGTCGCCGAGCGCCTCATGATCGAAGTGCTCGAAGAACCGCTGCTTGCACCGGGCTTCAACTTCGATCGGCTGCGCGAGATACTGAGCCAGCATGCCGATAAGAATGCGCTCATGCTGGTCGGCCACGAACCGGGCTTTAGCCTCACGATCGGCGAGTTGATCGGCGGCGGGCGC
>JADGQE010000022.1 GCA_017882055.1 Thermoflexales bacterium | reverse complement strand
TTGAAGGCCACGTTCGCTGCAAGCCTATTTTCAAGGCATTTTCCGAATGCGCTCTTACGCGAAACCATGTAGAAACTAAGAAGTGTTAGCTACTCAGGGAGGAGCCGTTTGTTTAACCCACTTCAATAGATATGGCTTAATCGCTCGGGCTTACCCACCAACCATTGTCGGTAATCAAGCGCTGGACGGCTTCGCAATCCGGCACATTGAGCAAGGTCGTCATACGCTTCGCATCGCGCTGCAATACAAAATGATAGACTTTAGAATCTTTGGCCGCCATGCTCCAATCGGCGCGAAGATAGATCGGCGGTTCCACGCGCCAGCCCGCATCGATCGCCGCTACCAGCGTATAGTAGCGGGACATTGCGGGATCAGTGTGCGTGACGCGGCTGCTGTTCAAGGCGGACCACCGATCTTCGGCTTGAATTCGATACTCAGACTGCAAGGCTAGCATGAGTGCCTCCTGATAGATCGCCATGCGCGGCGATCGGGTACGCCCTCACTTCGACGGCTTGATTGCGCAACGCACTACGGAAATTCTCCAACCGCTCCAATTCGGCTAACATTCGGCGCAACACGGTCCCGTCTTCATCCATGCCCTCGCGCACGAGGCAAATCATATCGGCACGCAATTTCAAAATTTTCAAGTCCAGTTCCTGGGCCATATCGATTTCCCCCATTTTTCACTCTTTTTAACTGGTTTAAGTGTAGTAGCAATTGATCAAGTTCACTTCAAGGATGAGTTAAACTTGTTTAACATTCCTTACGGATCTGCACCGGAATCGGCGATACTCAGAATGCCTTGATCAACTTGATGGGGATAAGGTGTGAAAGTGAATCGATAGGGTGGATGGCATACAGCACCTGTCGGCGCGTGTGCGGGCTGTGCGGCGTCGCATTGTGCCAGGGCCGCTACACACTTAGCTGCAATTTCTCCATTGCGTCTTCACAATCTATTCACAATCCTGCGCGATATTTTTACTAGCCCTGGTCGATTGTTTTCCAACAAGCCATCACCTTCTCACCCTGTCCTCAGTCACAGATCAGTGACCTACCACATGACTTTTTCACCCTTGACTGTTCTTCCAAATCGCATATACTTTACTAAGTAAATAGTTTATTAAATAAGTAACTTACCCGATTGAGTCGATGGGAGGAATTCACGTGGCTAAGGCAAAGAAAACTGACCTGCTCGCCCAAGAATTGGCGCACACCTTCACCCAGTTTAGTCGCCTCAGTCCGCCGAAAGGCGCGCTGAATGGAATCAGGCGTAGCGAGTTCTTCTTCTTGGTGACGTTGATGAATTGCATCCAGCCCGATTCCAATGGCATAAAAGCCTCCGAACTGAGCAACCAACTGCAAGTTACGCCGGCAGCCGTCACACATCTCCTCAACAACCTGGAAAAAGCTGGTTACGTGGAACGCATTTCAGATCCCACTGACCGGCGGATCGTTCTCATCAAGCCAACTGCGGCCGGACAGCAAATAATGGCCTTGGCGACTGCCCGGTTCCTTGAAGAGTTAAAGGGCCTGGTTGAATTTTTAGGAGAAGACGATAGTAAAGAGTTTGTCCGATTGCTGTCTTCGACCATGGCCTATTTCAAAAGCAAAATGGATTCTTAAAGGATCGAAAGGAGCAGCTGTAGATGAAGAAACGAACCTGGATCATGATCGGAATAGGGGTGGTAGTCGCGGTGGTCGTGATCGGCGCGATCAACAATCAGAGCAAGGCGAGCGCGCAAGCGACATTGTCTAGCAACCAGATCGGTCAGGTGACGCGCACCACGTTGTCATCGGCGGTGGAATCGTCGGGCAGTATCGCGGCCAAAGATGACGTGACCTTGTCGTTTGGCACGAATGGCACGGTAGCGAAAGTCAACGTCGACGTTGGCAGCCAGGTCAAGAAGGGCGATGTATTGGCGAAACTCGATACGGCTAAACTCCAATTGCAAGTGGCTAGAGCTGAGCAAAGCTATCTCTTGCAACAGGCGACCTACAGCAAGACCGTGCAAGCCGATCCGGAAGCAGTGACAGCAGCACAAGCCGCGCTCAATAATGCCAGTAACGCCTACAAGATTGCGCTGCACAAGAGCGGCCTCAGTGGCGATCAGATTACAGTCAGCTGCGCCAATCTCGACGACGCCAAACAAGCCTATGATGATGCTGTGACGGCTTACAACAATTACCTTTCGGACTGGCGCGTACAAGTGAACGGCACCTATGAAGTTTCGCCGCAGAAAGCGCGCCTCGAGGGAGCCAAAGCCGCTTACGATCTGGCGCAGGCGAATTGCACATTAGCCCGGCAAGGCGTCAACGACAGTGCGGTGAAATCGGCCTGGGCACAGCTGCAGCAGACCCAGGCGAATCTGAGCAACCTGACCTCGCCGCGCAGTGAGAAACTGGTCGTAGCACGTGCTCAGTTAGAGCAGGTTCGTTTGTCCTGGGAACAGGCTAAACTGTCCTTAGCGGATGCCCTGCTGACGGCTCCGGTTGATGGGGTCGTCACGCATCTGAATATCAAAGTCGGGGGATCGAGCGGCAACGGAACGGCGATCGAGTTGGCCGACGTTGCCCAGTATCATGTCAATGTCCTGGTAGACGAAACTGAAATCCCGCGGGTTCAGATCGGCCAACCAACCCAGATCACACTGGATGCCATCACCGGCATGACATTGACGGGCAAAGTCGCCGCTATTGATCCGGCCGGTCTACTGTTGCAAGGTGTAGTGAACTTCAATGTGCGCATCGACCTCGATCCAACGAATGCTCCCATCAAGCTGAATATGACGACGAACACCCGAATGGTGAGCGAGTCGCACGCTAATGTATTGGCGGTACCCATCAACGCGATCCGATCGGCTTCAGATGGCGGCCAGATCGTCACCGTGATCGATCTGCAAGGTGTGCAGCGAACTGTCGCGGTGAAGACCGGCCTGACCGAAGGCAAACTGACTGAAGTGTCTGGCGATCTGAAAGAGGGTGAGCGCGTGCTCATTACGCCCTCCGCCCGTCCAGCCGGCTTCGGCTCATTCGGTGGCGGCTAAGCGAGATGGATGGCCAATGATAATGAACAGTGTAATCGAGCCTGAGTGAGGCAATAGATTATGAAGAAGACACGAACAAGGTTGATGATTGGTTGTGTGGCGATACTGATCGTCGTCGGGGCGGGTGTGATGATCTCTGCCCAACGTGCCAGTACACCGGCCACCAATTTAGCGAGCGCTCAAGTAGGACAGGTGAAGCGGGAGACCCTATCGGCGGTTGTCGAATCATCGGGCAGTATCGAGCCGCATAAAACGCTGAGTTTTAACTTTGGCAGTTTGGGAACCATCGTGCAGGTCAATGTAAAGGTCGGCGATCACGTCACGCAGGGCGATGTGTTAGCGAAGCTGGATACCGCTGCTCTAGAATTGCAGATTCAACAGGACGAGCAGGCTTTGATTATCCAGCAGGCAACCTACACTCAGACGCTGATACCCGACCCGGCGACTTTGACATCGACACAGGCGGCATTGACCGGTGCGCAAGCAGCCTATGCGGCCGCGTTGCAACAAACGGGTTTGAGTCAGCAACAAGTGACGGTGAATTGCGCGAGCTATACGCAAGCGAAGAACGCGCTCGAGCGTGCCCAGACGGCGTACGATCGGTTGGCGAATGATCATCAGGCGAAAAATTATCTGAATATCGACTGGGGGCCCTTCCGGTCGGTGGTTCAGGCACTCTCGGATGCGCAGTCCGCCTATACTGTGGCGCAGGCCAATTGCAACCTGGCTAAGGGCAATATCAATAACGGCCCGGTGACTTCGGCTCAAGCTCAGGTGGCTCAAGCCATAGCTAATCTGGATAACCTGTTGTCGCCGGATGAGGCCACGCTGGCGGCCGCTAAGGCCCAGTTAGAGCAGGCGCGTCTGAACTTGCAGCAGACTCGATTGAAGTTGTCTGACGCCGAGATCGTCGCGCCGTTTGATGGGATCGTGACACAGATCAATGCCAGCGTGGGCGAGGCCAGCAGCGGCGTGTCGATCGACCTGGCGGATATCGGCCACTATCATATCAACGTACTCGTAGACGAAACCGAAATCACGCAAGTGCAGCCCGGACAAAAGGCGGAAGCGACACTCGATAGCCTGCCCGGCGTTACAGTGACGGGCAAGATCGCGCGGATCGATCCAGCCGGTGCATTGGTGCAGGGTGTGGTCAACTACAACGTCCAGATCGATCTGGATCCGAGCACCGCGCCGCTGCGGCTGTATATGACGACTAACGTACGGATCATCCAGGCGACACATGCCGATGTGCTGACCGTGCCGCTGTCGGCCGTTCACAGCGATCCGGCTGGCGGATCATATGTTGAAGTGGTCGATCAGAATGAGCAGCCGATTAGCTCACATCGCGTGAACGTGACACTCGGGCTGAGCGAAGGCTCGCAAATCGAAGTCACCGGTGATCTGAAAGATGGCGATCGAGTCATCATCACTGTTGCACCACGCAAAACGACGAGTTTCTTTGGCGGCTAGTCGCACCCTGCCTGTGGCGGGGGAATGGGCAAAGATGAGTTAATCCCCTTCTTTTAGGGGACGAGGATTGTTCCATGAGCGAGAGAGGCTAACATGATTGAAGTTGAGAAAATAACCAAAGTCTATCAAATGGGCGAAACCGAAGTGCGTGCGTTGAACGGGGTGAGTTTGACGATTAACGCTGGTGAATGGGTGGCGATTACAGGCCCATCTGGATCGGGCAAGAGCACGCTCATGGCCATTCTGGGTTGCCTGGATTCACCGACAAGCGGGAATTATCGGCTGGACGGCATTGAAGTCGATCGGATGAGCGACGATCAACTGGCCGCCGTGCGTAACAAGAAGATCGGGTTTGTGTTCCAGACGTTCAACTTGTTGGCGCGTACGAGCGCGTTGGAGAACGTCGAATTGCCACTGCTCTATTCAAGCGGAAATCATCGGCGCGAAAGGGCACGATCGGCGCTGGAGGCCGTCGGGTTGGGCGACCGCTTGAGCCATCGGCCCAACGAGTTGTCGGGCGGGCAGCAGCAGCGCGTGGCGATCGCGCGGGCGCTGGTGACTGAACCGTCGATCTTGCTGGCCGACGAGCCGACCGGCAACCTCGATTCGAAGACGGGCAAGGAGATTATGCTGCTGATCGGCGAATTACATCGGACGCGCGGCATCACCGTGATCTTCGTCACACACGATCCGGCGATTGCGGCGAACGCACAGCGCGTGATCAAAATCAGCGATGGGGTGGTGGCATGAGACTGAATCTCACTCAAAACATTCGGAATGCCTTTCGGTCTTTGATTGCCAATAAGTTGCGAACGAGCCTGACGATGCTGGGTATCATCATCGGCGTCTCATCGGTGGTGGCGCTGCTGGCGATCGGGACGGGCGCGCAATCGGCGATCGCGGGCCAGGTTCAGGGGTTAGGCTCCAACTTGATTTCGATCATCGCGGGTAAGCCCAGCAACAGCGGGCCGGCCCAGGCCAGTACTCTGGCGCACCTCACTTTGAGCGATGCGGGGCAGCTCACGGATTTACCCGGCGTGGCGGTGGTGGCGCCTCAATATCGAACGTCCATGCGCCTGACGAATCAGGGGAATCAAGCCGGTGTGCCCGTGACCGGTGTGGTGCCCGACTACAGTCTCATTCACACCGAGCAAGTTGACCGCGGGCGCTTCCTCGATGCCAGTGATGCGAGCAACAAAGCGCGCGTCGTAGTCCTGGGATCGCAGACCGCGACCGATCTGTTCGGCGGACTCGATCCGATTGATCAACCGATCAAGATCAATGGCGTCTTGTTCACCGTCATCGGTGTGCTAAAGTCGCAGGGCGGCGGCGGCTTTGGCTTTACGCGCGATGCGGCTGCGTACGTGCCACTGGTCACCGCCTATACGAAGCTGGTCGGGGCTGAAGCCGTGGTCGGCGGCGATCACCTCGTTAGTATGATCGAAGTTTCGGCCATCGACGAAAACAGTATCGACACCGCCGTCAGCGCAGTAGACGACACCTTGCGGCGCACCCACAAATTGAAGGCCGACGCGGATAATGACTTCACCGCCGTCTCGCAGACCGATCTGCTTTCGGCGACCAATACGATTACCGGGATCATGACGGTGTTTCTGGGAGCCATCTCGGCCATCTCGCTGGTCGTGGGGGGCATTGGTGTGATGAACATCATGCTGGTCTCCGTCACGGAGCGGACGAAGGAGATTGGGCTGCGCAAGGCCGTGGGCGCGCGCCGGCGCGACATCTTGTATCAGTTTTTGACTGAAGCCGTGACGCTCTCGCTGTTCGGCGGCATCATCGGCATTTTGATCGGCGCCGGCATTGCGGGCCTGGTGAACCTGACGGGCGTGATCACCACCCGTGTGTCGATCGAGTCGATCGTCCTGGCGTTTGGCTTTTCGACGGCAGTGGGTATCTTCTTCGGGATTTATCCGGCCAATCGGGCGGCCGGGCTTAGGCCGATCGAGGCGTTACGATATGAGTAAGTCTGTCAGCGTGTGGCGCAATGCTTACGTGCGCCATACGTTTCTTGTTACACTGAAACCGAGTTAGCCGACGGCGACGATCGCGGCAAAGTAAAGATAAAACGGCTGCCGATGTTGCCCTCGCCCGGTTCGACCCAGATTCGGCCGCCATGGGTGATTGCGCGTCTCCTTTGAAGGCCACGACTCGTCCGGAACAAATCACATAAGCGCAATCGTCGCTTTGTTCGCCTTCCTGAAAGATCACGTCCCCGGGAGCATAACGCTGTCCCGTTACAATTTTCTTCAACTGGTCACGGTTGTTCAACCAGCGCGGGGAAAGCAGCACCCGATTCGTCTCAGCGAAAGGTTCAGGCAGTGCAGACGAGGCCGCTATAATTTGATCCAGTTCAGACCGGGCAAGGCGTTGAGACATTGATGTTTACCCCTCTCAGAATCTGGCGAAGTTTTCACGCTTGAGGTATCAGCATGATCTTGCCAAAATTCTCGCCGCGCGCCATGCGCTCGTGCGCGGCGCGAACTTCTTTCAGCGCAAAAGTCTGATCGATCACCGGTTTGAGTTTGCCGTCGAACACGAGCGACATCACGCGCGCAAAATCCGAGCGGGTGCCCATGGTCGATCCGATCAGCGCGATGTGCCTGGAAAACATATAGCGATTGTCGAACTCGAATTTCGGTCCGCCTGTGTTGCCGACCGTAAGGATGCGTCCGCCCTTGCGAACAGCGCGCTGGCTCAACGGCAGTGTGCCCGCGCCGACGTTGTCGACCACCATATCAACGCCGCGCCTGTTCGTCAACTGATAGATCGATTTTGACCACTCTTCCTTCGATCGGTCGATCAAAATGTCTGCGCCCAACTGCGCAGCCTTAGCCAACTTCGCCGCACTGGAACCGACCACGTATACTTTGGCGCCTGCGTATTTGGCAATCTGAATCGCGGCCGTATTGACGCCGCCGCCTGCGCCAACCACCAGCACCGATTCACCGGCCTGCAAACCGCCGCGCGTGACGAGGCTATGCCAGGCCGTCAAGAATACCAGCGAAGCGGCCGCGGCGGCCTCGAATGGAAAATCGGGCGGGAGCGCCAGCACATTCCGATCGGACACGACCACGTACTCGGCGTACGTGCCACGCGCCGTCTCGCCCAACAGTCCCCATTTCAGACACAGGTTATCCTGTCCCCGGATACAATATTCGCATGTGCCGTCGCTGAGGTTGCCATTAATCACCACCCGGTCACCGACATTGAACTGCGTGACACTTTCACCGATCGCGCGGATCACGCCCGCGCCATCTGCGCCGAGAATGTGCGGATACTCAAGCTGGATACCGGGCCAGCCGTTACGCGCCCAGATATCGAGGCGGTTCATAGCCGCCGCTTTGAGTTCGATCAACACTTGCCCCGGACCAGGCTGCGGCGTCGGAAAGTCCGCGTATTCCAAGACTTCCGGGCCGCCGTGTCGATGAAGTAGTATCGCTTTCACGGTTCATGTCCTTTCTAAAGGGCCTGCCACCATTCCATAT
This sequence comes from Thermoflexales bacterium, assembly GCA_017882055.1. GTDB lineage: Bacteria > Chloroflexota > Anaerolineae > Fen-1058 > Fen-1058 > JADGQE01. The sequence continues at coordinate 8,640 of JADGQE010000022.1, read as the reverse complement.
TATAAACCATTCGCTCTGAATGCCGCCCGGACAACCAAGGTTACAAAAGCTTTCCAGTCTAAGCCCCAGGATAACAGCCAGGTTACATCGAATTGCCCCCAGGTAGGCATGGTTGTATAATCTTTAGTAACGGCTTTACACCAGTCCAATCGCAGCGATCTACCACACGAGTCTATTCATGTTCTTAGAAGCGATCAAACTACTCACCCAACCTCCGGCCGATGTGGTCTATTATCTCGTCATCCTCTTTGCTTTGGAAGCCGTGTTGGGCATCGCCATCGGCCAGGCCCGCCGCAGCGGCTGGACGACAGGGCTGAGACAGATCACATTGAGCGCCACCGCCTTATTGATGGGCCGCGTGGTGCTGACGATCGTGGCGCTGCTGGCCGTGCTGGGCGTTCCGGCTGGTGTCGTGCTGGCTAGCGCTGTGACGCCGCCGCTTGAACGTGCCATCGATCTGATCAGTCTGGGTGTGCTGGCCTGGACCTTCGTTCCCCTGCTCCGCGATCGGCGTCAGCTAGGCCTTGGCTTGCTGGTGATCAACTCGGTCGTCGCTCTCGTTGTATACGCCATTTTCGCCGGACAGTGGTACAACACCTCCGCCGCGCCCACGGCCTTCTACAGCGCTTCGCAGCAAGAAGTCGTCTGGCAAGTCTGGTCGTTGGCGCTGGCCGCATTATCAGCCGGGGCGATCTTGCTGGGACGCGCGGAATTATCGGGAACAACGCTGTTCGCCTTCATCGCGCTGGCGTTGGGTCACGTGTTTCAAATGATCAGCCCGCTGCCGCAATCGCACATCGCCGGTTGGGTATGGCTTGCTCAACTCACGGCTTATCCGCTTTTTGCCGTGGCGGTTTATCGCCAGGTGATTCTCGCTGAACCTTATGCCGCGCCCGCCCAGGCCGGGCCACCGGCCAGCGACACATCCGAACCTGAGCTCATCCTCGAAGCCGTTCGACGCTTGAGTATCAGCACGGATTTGCCGTTGGCGTTGCAACAAGTTGCGGCCGCGATGGCGCAGGCGCTGGCGGCCGATCTGGTCGCGATCGGGTTGCCATCCGACAGTGTGCCGGGCACGATCGATCTGGCGGCGATTCATCATCCTGGCGCCGCCCCGACGCCCGGGGCAACCTTCAGCCTCTCGAAGCAGCCGGTGGTCAATCGCGCCCTTGAGCGCTGCCGTCCGATTGCGGTTGAACCTGATGAGACAACACCCGAATTGACTGATCTGTTCGGGCTGACAGGCTCGTTCGTGGCCGGCCCGCTGCTGGTAGCGCCGTTGCTCGATGAGAAGACAGTGCTGGGGGTGATCCTCCTGGGCAATCCGCGCAGCCGCCGCGTGTGGAGTGCCGCCGAGACCCAGCGCGCGCGAACGCTGACCAATTATGTAGCCGCTGCCCTGGTTACGGCCAGGCGCAGCAAAGAGTTGGAACAACGCATTGAAGAATTGGGCCACACTTTGCGCCGGCAGGAATTGGAAGCCGCACAGCGGCGATCGGCGCTTGAAACAGCGTTGCAGCGCGCACAGACCGATGCGCAAAAAGCGTCGATCCGGTTGGCCGCCCTGGCGCAGATTCAAAAGGAGCAGGCCGAGCAGCACGACATCGATCAATCATGGCAAGAAAAGGCTCAGCAGCTGGCGCAGGAACGCGCCAGTTTGGAAAACGATCAGCGCGAACAGCAGGCAGAAGTGCAACGGTTAGCCCGGCTGCAGGCCGCAGTTGAAATACAACTGAAAGACGCGCAACGACAAATCGCTCAATTGAAAGACGAGTTGCAACGGCACGCACCGCGATTGGAAAGTGCAGCCACAGCATCCAACAACCATCAGCACGACGTCGTGGCTTCGATGACCCAGGAACTGCGCACGCCGATGACGTCGATCACGGGTTACATCGATCTGCTGCTGAGTGAGTCGGTCGGCATCCTCGGCGCGATGCAGCGGCAATTCCTGCAGCGCGTCAAAGCGAACGTCGAGCGCATGGATGGGATGTTGGTCGACCTGATCGGCATCACGGCCATCGATGCCGGGGAAATGAAGATTGAGCCGGAACCGGTGGATGTGGCCCAGATTGTCGAGGAAGCAGTGATGGGCTCGGCGGCGTTGTTCCGCGAACACGAGCTGTCGATCCGGATCGAAATCGCCGAAGGCTTGCCCGGAATTCAAGCTGATCGGGACAGCCTGTATCAGATCGTCTCGCATCTGTTATCCAATGCCGCCCTGTGCTCACCCTCGAATAGCGAAGTGATCGTGCAAGCGCAGGTCCAGCCCGAAATGGCCGACTACCTGTTGTTCGGCGTGACCGATCACGGCGGTGGCATCGCGCCCGAAGATCGATTGCGCGCCTTCCATCGCATGTATCGTGCCGACCATCCATTGATTCAAGGCCTGGGCGAAACAGGCGTCGGCCTGTCGATCGCCAAGACACTCGTCGAGGCGCACGGCGGCCGAATCTGGGTCGACAGCGTGATGAACCAGGGCTCAACCTTCACCTTCATCCTGCCGTTAACCTCGGCTAAGATCGAGACGCCGGCGTGAGTTCTTCGCAACGCTTGAAACTTGTGATCGAAGGGCTGCTGGCTGGCGCGATCGTGTTGGCCACGATCCTGTCGGGCGTGATCCTGTCCGCGCACGACAGCACGGCCCTGTCGCTGATCACACCCACTCCCAATGCCGCTTATCAAACTGCGATCGCGCCGGCCCCGACCGATACGCCGACGCCAACGCTGACGGCGACCGCCACTTCAACCAATGAACCCGGCGTGACGCCGAGTCCGACCGCCACGGCCACACCCTCAGCGACGCCCTCGGCCACGCCGACCGTGTGTCCGGTGCCGGCAGGCTGGCAGCGTTACATCGTAAATGCCTTTGATACGTTTGACAGCATCGCGCGAAAATTCAATATCAGCGCCGATCAACTGGCTCGGGCTAACTGCCTGACCGTGCAGGTAGTAACCTACGGTCAAGCGATCTACGTGCCGCCGAGTTCATCGTCGCCCACCCCCACGCGTGTGGTCTGTTACCCGCCGGCGAATTGGATGATCTATTTCGTGCAGCCGGGCGACACATTGACTTCGATTGCGCAGCGTTTCAACACTTCAGTCTATCAATTGATTCAGGCCAACTGCCTGGCGAACGCCTCAATTTTCGCCGGACAAAGCCTGCGTGTGCCACCGGTGTTCTTCACCCCAACGCCAACACCGGCGCCAGGTGACACGCCAACGGATACACCCACGCCGTCGAGTACGCCGACAGACACACCAACCGGCACACCGACGATCTTCGTTCCAACGGATACACCTACGCCGACGGTCACACCGACCACCACCACCACGCCGACGCCAACAGCCACACAGGTCTCGCCGACGCCGTCACCCTCGGCCACAGCCTCACCGTCGCCAACGTCATCGGCCACAGCCCCACCGTCGCCGACGCCATCGCTCGCACCAACCAATACACCGTCGGTAACGCCGACGCCATTGCCCACGCCGTCGCCCTCGCCCTCGCAGTTCCCGACGCTCGCACCAACCAATACACCGTCGGCAACACGGACGCCGTTACCCGCATCGGCGACGCCCTAGCAGTCTGTCGGAGAGAACATAACAAACATTCAATGGCCCCATATGCACCGGTCTTTCGATCCACAATCGGAGCCCTCGTCCCACTCATGGCGTCAAAATGCCAAAAAATAGGGACGATAGCTTCCTCTCCGACAAACTGCTAGAGATCATAAACGTGACAGCGGCCCATCGATTACGATGGGCCGCTGTCATTAACGCGGGCGAAAACAGGCGAAACAGAATACAGAACGCGGCGAAGGAATAAGTCAGCCTTCGCCGCGCTGTGTCACGGTTTAGTTGGAACGCGATCGTCCCAGGTCAGAAGGAACGTCGGTTTACGACGTTGACTGAGCCAACCCTCGACCGCTTGCTGTTGATTCTGGTTCAAGTAGGAGTAACTCAGAGGCGCAATATCACGCGCATACACTTGAGCGACATAGCCGGGCGCACCCGATGCATCTGACGAGACGCTGATCGTCGTGCTGAGCTCCGTTTGGGGATTGAATAATACATCGGCCAGGGTGGAATTGGTGGCCGAGATCGCATCGCGCGGCACCCAGCTTTGCGTGTCGGCGGCCTGCACGGCCGTGATCGGATAGGTATTGGAGATCACCGCTTGATACACTTTATCAAAGCCGTCCTGCTGGATCGATTGGGTCACCGTCGGGATATCGGCCGCATCGATACGAATGTAGCGAAACTGGACTTGCTCGGTCATGGTTGGCACCGTCGAAGCAATTGCTTGACGGACTTTATCCGCCAATAGCCGCACTTCTATGAAATTTCGATAGCTTTGCTCGCTGAAGCCCAGCGCATTTAGTTGATTAACCTGGCTGATGTAAGTCTGTTGAAAACTTTCCAGTGACACCGGCGTCGGAGTCGGGAACGGTGTGCTGGTCGGCGTCGGCGTCTGAGTGATCGGGCCACTGGCCGTTGGCGTCGGGCGCGGCGTGAACGTGGGCGCAGGCGTCGGCGGATTGGGATCGTAGCCTAGTTGTTTCTGAATATAGGTCTGAACTTCTTCGGTCGAGACCGATGCACCGAAGTCCCTGGCGCCCTGCTTCAGCAGGATCTCATCGACCATGTTTTGAATGATCTGCCCACCCAGTGTAGTAGGGTTGGCCAGCTCTTGCTGATACGTATCGACTGTGGTCTGATCACCAAGCGCCTGGGCTTGAAGAATCTGTGTCTTGGCGACCGTGCGCTCCAGGCGGACGCGTGCCTGAAAATCGCGGGTCGAGATCGTCTCGCCATTGACATTCGCTACCGGCTCATCCAACACCAGCACGTTCTCCCGCAAAATGCCATAGAACACGACCAGCAGGGCCAGCAACAGCACGCCGCCGACGACGATCAATACGCGCCGGCTCTGCATGGCGTCACGCTCGCTGCGCGACAGCTGTTTGCGCGTCGGTTCCTTTTGAATTTGAACTGTTCGAGTTGCTTTCGATTTCGACATACTGCCTCGATGCAAAAAGAATCAACTGGTCAACTGGTCAATTGGTCGATTAGTCAACTGGTCAATTAGACAACTAGTTGCCCACGCGAAGCGACCAGTTGACCAATTACCAATTCCCAGTTGCCCAGTTACCAATTGACCAATCTCCATTGACTTGATTTGGATCAGCGCACCTGATTGCCGACGAACGGCAGCAACGCCAGATGACGCGCACGCTTGATCGCCAATGCCAGGTGACGTTGATGCCAGGCACAGGTGCCCGTCTGGCGACGCGGGCGAATCTTGCCACGGTCACTCACAAAACGCCGCAGCATGTCCGACTGCTTGTAGTCAATTTTCTTGACTTTGTCTACACAAAACTGGCAGACCTTCGGCCGCGGCACGAACTTGCCGCCGCGCCGTTCACCGCCGCCACTGCGCGGACCGCCGGCACTGCTGCGCCCACCGCCATACGGCCGCCGCTCTTGTTCTTGTTCAGCCATGATGTCCTCCAAAGATAGTCAACTGGTCAACTGGTCGATCAGTCAATCGGTCAACTGGTTGATCGGTCAATTAGGCCATCAGTCACCAGTCGATAAATTGACCAATCACCAGTTGCCCAACTAAAACGGAAATTCGTCTTCTTCAATTGCCGATGATTCATTCAGAGATTCATCGCCTGCTTCACCACGCCGGTCACCCAGCATGATCATTTCGTTGGCGACAATCTCCGTCCGATAGTGCTTCTTACCCTCTTGATCTTCCCAGCCGCGGGTTTGCAGCCGGCCGTCCACATACACCGTCTGGCCTTTATGCAAATGCTGCTTGCAAATCTCGGCCAGATTGCCCCAGGCGACGACGTTGAACCATTCCGTCTCTTCGCGCTTATCGCCGTCGCCGGCCGTCCACGATCGGTTCACCGCCACGCTGAAAGCAGTCACCGGTCGGCCATTGGGCGTGTAGCGCATTTCCGGCTCACGTCCCAGCCGCCCGATGATCATGACTTTATTCAATCCACGCGTCATGAGCAGCCTCCTGCTGGTGTGGGAAGATTAGTCGTCGGCGCGAACTAACAGAAAACGCAGGACTTCTTCACTGAGCCGGAGATCACGCTCCAGCCCGGCGAGTGCCTGCGTCGGGAGATCGGCCAGCAACAAAACATACTGGCCTTCAGTCAACTTCTTGATCGGGTAGGCTAATCGTCGGCGGCCCCAGATATTAGCCTGAGTCACCGCACCACCTGCGGCTGTAATCCAGCCCTTGACCTTGTCGACAACTCCGGTAAAAGCCGTTTCGTCGATGTCCGGTCGAACAACAAACGTCACTTCATACGGGCGAGTGTTCGCCATATTTCTCCTTTCCACGGGATTGCCCTCAGACCACCGTGCCGAGAGCGGAAAGCGTATGCATATTCAGTTTTGCCTACGCAACGAGGCGGCATTTTATCATAGGCCCGCCAATTTGACAAGGGGCGGTCGAATGACGAATGACGAGTATAACGCAAAAGTGTTGGTGACTTTCGTCCAACGCTCCCGCTGGATGACAAATCCAGCGGTTCGAGACGGCGGATTGTCATCCGCCTTGAGCGCGCCCAACAGTTTTGCTGTATACCCTCGAATGACGAATTCAGAATGTGGAATGGCGCATCAAGCATTCAGTGGAACAAGAAAGTAGAAGGTGGAACCGGAACCCAGCTGGCTTTCAACCCACACCCGGCCCCCATGCCACTGCGCAATTGATTTGACGATCGCCAGACCCAGGCCCGTGCCTTTGATATCGATCGTCTCACGCCGCTTGACGCGATAGAAGCGCTCGAACAGCCGCGCTTGATCGGCCGGAGCAATGCCAATGCCGGTGTCGGCGACGACGACGACCATGCAGTCATCCCGTTCTTCGACTTCGACCAGAATCGAGCCGCCCGACGGCGTATACTTGATGGCATTATCGATCAGGTTCGTCACCGCATGCCGCATCAACCCCGGATCGCTCTGTATCGTCCGCTCGGACAGATAACCCGTCTTGAGTGATAGTCCGTGTGCCATCGCCTGCCCCGCTTGCGCTTCGACCACCGTGCGGATAATATCGGCCAACGCAGCATCCTCGCGCACCATTCCGACACCGGCCTCAATGCGACCGAGGTCGAGCAAATCGTCGATCAGTTCCGTCATCTGTTCGATGCCGGCCATGATCTTCTCCGCATAATCTTGCTGCTTGGTGCTGAGTGAGCCGACCATCGGCAGCATGGTGGCGTAGCCGCGCATGTACGTCAGCGGTGCGCGCAAATCGTGGCTGACCGTCGCCACGAATTCGCTCTTCATCGCATCCAATTCTTTCAAATAGGTGATGTCGCGCAGCACGGCCACGCGGCCAATCGCCTGGCCGTCGCCGCTGATAATGGCCGAGGCGCTGCCATACAAAGTGCGGCCGTCCGGCAGCATAATCTCTTCGGTGCGAGTCGCGGCGTTCTCGTCCGCGTTCAGCAACCGTTCCATGGCAGATTTCGGCCAGAGTTCCGAAATCAGGCGGCCCATCGAGGCGCCCGGCGCAAGCCCAAAGGCGACTTCAGTAGCCGGGTTGCACAACAGCACCCGCGTCGTCTGATCGGTCACGATGACGGCATCGCTGGTACTATTCAACACGGCCTGCAATCTGCGCCGTCCACCTTCGGCTGCCTGGAACAGCCGCGCGTTTTCGATGAACACCGCGGCCTGTCCGGCGAGAGTACCCAACACATTCACTTCCGACTGAGTAAAGCTGCGAGGCTCGGCATAACCCAGCCACATCATACCCAGCGGCCGCGTCTGCCGACGGACCGGCACAGCCGCGATCGCCCGCACACCCGGCCCGATCAGCGCCGGATCGATCAGCGCCCGAGACCGGGCGCGCACCACGTTCTCGATCAGAATGGGCGTCTCGCTTTGCACGGCTAAAGTTGCGAGCGCTTTGTCCAGTGGAGTCAAAGTGGCGAGGCTTTCATGAGTCAGAACCATTTCGGGCACGCCATCGTCCGACAGCAGCACCAGCCGCGCCACATGCGCCAGACTGGCCTGCATAGCGCCGGCCAACAACGGCGGCACACCTCGCTCAAGATCGAGCGAAGCCGAGACCGCTTCGCTGACGCGCAGCAACAGCGACAGATCGTCCAGCCGATCTTTGAGGCTGAGCCGCATCTGCTCAAACGCGCTGCCCAGCTGCCCGACTTCATCTTCGCCGCTTAGCGTAATCGGTTGTTCCAGTTGCCCCCTGGCAATTTGCACCGCCGCACCCGACAAATCCTGGATCGGCCGAGTGATGGCGCGCGTCAGCAACAAGAGGCCCAGTCCCGCCAGCAGACCGACCCCCAACAAGATCAAAAACAGAGGGGTGGAGATTTGCACCGCCAGTTGCAACACATTGATGAAGGGCAGCTCGATGACGACTAACCAATCGGTGCCGGCGGCCGGCTGAACAAACAATAAACGCGGGGTAGCATCCGGGAATCGATCGTCGTAGGCTGCCCCGCCTTGAGGAGTCGTCGAAGTCGGTAGGAGAGTCGGGTCGTGACTCCAGGTCTTCAGCACTTTGTCCGGGTTGGGGTGAACCACGATCTGTTTGTTCTCGTCCACCAGAAATCCCACCCCGGCGCCGAGCGTATTCTGCAA
>JADGQE010000276.1 GCA_017882055.1 Thermoflexales bacterium | reverse complement strand
AAACGAATCTGCTGGCTTTAGCGATCCACTTGCCAGAAAACGACAGCCTCGAATCCTTGTTTGTGGCTTCCCAGCAACCCGCCGTCGATCGATTCCTGAGCCAGATTGAGGGCAGGACTTCGCGCGCAACGACCGGGCACGCGCTTCTTCCATAAGCCACTGGGTTATCCGCCCAGCGCCGGAAATCAAGATCGCCGCGTCGCAGACAGGCCGTTTATCTTTACTTTGTGTTTGAAGCCAGCCGCTCGATTTCGGTCACGACCCGATCGAGTTCTTCGACCAGCGGCGTCGTTTCGATCCGGCGGAAGGTCTCAACGAGCGAACGGTAATACCACAATGTGCCTTCTTTACCGCCCTTGAATCGATTCCACGTCGATTCGCCGCTCAGCCGATAGTCGCTCAAAATCGAACGCGCGTTGTGCAGCTTATCGGCCTGTGAAACCAATCGTACCGAAGTCGAAGCCTGCGGCAGATGCGCGATGTAATCTTCCTTGCGCTTACGCCACAGTGGCTTGATGAATTGATCGCTGTCGCTGCAGCCGTCGACAATCGCCGCGACGTTGTCGCCGAAGCGGCGGCGAATCTCCTCGCGCGTCTTCGAGCCGCCTTGATCTTCGACCGCGTCGTGCAGCAGCGCGGCGATGGCTTCATCTTCCGTGCCGCCGTTTTCGAGGACGATGCTGGCGGCTGCCAGCAAATGGGCGACGTAAGGTATCTGCGTGCCTTTGCGAAGTTGATGGGCATGGAGGCGGGTGGCGAAAACGAGCGCCTCTTCAAAGCGGCGAGATAATTGCTGAGTGCTGACGGCTGAGTGCTGAGGGCTATTCGCTGCGGGATTGGTCATTTGTCATTCACTTGCGCGGCCTTTTCTCAAAACACAAAACGGGAACGCCCTGGCGATTCCCGTTGAAGGTGCCCCCAGGCGAATTCGAATCGCCGTTTTGGCCTTGAAAGGGCCGCGTCCTGGTCCACTAGACGATGGGGGCAGAAAGGCGACCGTTGAGGTCGCCCTGTGCAACGTCACAGATTTTACCAGTGATGATCAGATCGGTCAAGTAATTTGCGATTTACTTCATTTTACTCAGATCGATCGATAAATAGCGTTCGAGCGGGATGTCAATCGGCGTGAGCACGTAGCCTTTGATGTAGGGCTTGACCAACACGTGCGACAGGCTGTGCGTCGTAAAAATGGCCGGCGCATCGTCCACAATAATTTGTTCGGCTTGCTGATACAGTTGAATACGTTGGGCCGTATTCTGTTCGACGCGCGCTTGTTCCAGTAGTGCATCGAGTTGACTGTTGCTGTAATGCGTCTGATTTTGCTGGGCGCCGGTATGGAACAACACATCGGTGAAGTTTTCCGGATCAGGGTAATCGGCGCACCAGCCGCCCTCAAAGATCTGGCCGTGCCGGCCGGCATGCATCAGATCGTTGTATTTGTCCGGTTCGACATTCTCCACGGTGATCGTTACGCCGAGGTTTTGCTGCCACATCTGCGCCAGGGCGGCCACGCTGCCACCGACATCACTGCCGTTGCCGCCGTCCGTATACACGATCGGCGGAAGTTTATCCGCGCTGCCGTACTTCGATTCCGCCAGCAGTTGGCGCGCCCTGGCCGGATCGTACGGCAGCCCCTTGAGATTTGTGTTGAAGCCGGGCAGACCGGGCGGCAGCGGCCCAATCGCGGGCAGCGCATCGCCGTGCAGCACCACGTCGATATACTGGCTGCGATTGAACGCCAGCGAGAAAGCCTGCCGGACTTTAGGATCGTCGAACGGCGGCTGTTTGACGTCGAATAAGATCATGCCGGTGCATAAACTTACCCCGTTGAGCAGCTCAGTGTGCAGTGGCTCTTTGGGGTCCTCGAAACGCGGCACGTTACTCGAACCGACGCCGGTCATATCCACATCGCCGCTTTCATACAGTCGCAGCGAATCGCCGGTGAATAGTTGAATGATCACGTAGGGAATCGCCGGCGGATCGAGATAGTAATCGTCGTTGCGTTCGTATAACATCAACTTGAAGCTGTCCCAGCGTGCCAGGCGATACGGGCCGGTGCCGTTAGGCGTGCGATACCAATCGGGGCCGGATTCCACGTTTTGCCGATCGACGACGAAAGCCGTGGGATAGGTGAGTTTCAGCGGGAAATAAGGTTTGGGCGCATCGATCGTCACTTGCAAAGTGTGATCGTCGATGGCCTTGAGGCCGGAAATGTGATCGGCCTGGCCTGCATTCATTTCCTTCACGCCGACGATGTCGCCGAGATAAGTGATCACGGTGTCCGATTTTGTCTTCGGATCGGCGGCGCGCTCCCAGGAATAGATCACATCTTGTGTCGTTACCGGCTTGCCATTGTGAAAGCGCGCATCGGGCCGCAGCTGAAACGTATAGACAGTGCCACCTTTCACGTCCCATGATCCGGCGAGGTCGGGCACCAAATTCAACTTGGGATCGAAGGAGACTAACCCGCTAAATACCAGCTTGTCGCCGCTGCCATGTGTGGTAGCCGGATCGTATTCGCGCGGGTTCTTGCTCTCGCCGCCGGCCAGCACCAGCGCTTGATCGCGTCCGAGGCCGTACAGCGCAGGCCGCGTCAGGCTCAACGCGCCGATCAGCTGGCCGATGTCGCTGGAGTTGTCGTCGTAACCGGTCGGCGCGCCGAAGATCAACAGGCTGTAAGCGCGCGCGCCGTTGATGGCCGTGGTGATGTTGAGCTTCAATTCGGTGCCGTCGTCACGTGCGCCGGTGGCAATCGTGGTCCAGGCATCGCGCCCGTCGTCGAGTTTGTTCGCCTGGTCGCTGACGATCTTCATATTCTTCAGGCCGGTGAGCGTGCCATCACGAATTTGCGCCGCGGCGGTTTGCAGCGTTTGATCGGATTGAATCGGGTTGGCAAACAACGCAGCAAAGACAGCGCGATTGGCGCTATCGATCCAGGTCAGAATATCGCTGCCCTGGTCGGGCGGCGTCAGGTCCCAGCCGTTCGGGTAACGCAAGCTAATGCCCAGGTCGGCGTTGGTGTACGTGCCTGGCGTAGACTCGGGCGTTGCGTAAAGCGTAGCCGTTGGTCGCGGGGGATAATTCTTTGACGCAGCCAAAGTTACGGGTACAGCCGTCGCGGCGATGGGCGAAGGATTTGGTGCGATCGCCGAGGGTTGCGGTGAGGCGCCTGGCGCGGCCGTAGGCGTGGCGGGTGTAGGTGCAGCAACGCAAGCCGACAACAACAGCGTTGCGATCAGAATCAGTTTAGCAACAAACAGAGTTCGCATTAGACATCCATCCTTTGCCGCCGGCGCGAAATGATGAAGACGATCAAGCCGAGTAGCAGCACGCCGCTGACGATGATGACGATCACAATGCTGGAATCGATGGACGGCGTGTTTGTCGATGGCACAGTCGAGGCCGGCTGATCGGTCCTGGCGGGTACCTGCGCGATCGATATGGGCGTGGGCGTGGGTCGATCGCGGGTAGGGGCCATCGTCGGGCCGATTGGCGCGCCGGACACAGGCACAAACGTAGGCACCATCGTCGGGCTGGGGGTGGCGGTCGGCCTGGTATTGGCCGTCGATCGAGGCTTCGCGTTGATGCCCGCGCGCCACGCATCTTCGAAGCCGTCGATGTCAAAGCCGTAATTCGATTGCAGGGCTTCATCGACTGTGGCGCCGTCCCGCAACGCTTTCAATAGCGATAGCATCTTGTCCTGTCCATATTGCTTAACCAGGAAATTGACCAGGCTGTAAGACTCGCTGTACGACAGGTCGGCTTTGGCGGGATCTTCGGAGAAACCGCCGCTCAACGAACGCACCGAGATCAATTTGTCATCGGTCACGGCGTTTTTGAACTGTTGAAGCGCAGCATCTTCGGGGCCGCCTTCGCCGTAAACGGCCAGGCCCTCATTAAGCCACGTCGGCACATCGCCCAGACAACTGAAGGTCAGGTGGCCGACCAGCACGTGCGTCAACTCGTGGGCTTCGGTGCGCTTGCCCCAATCGATCTGATCCGCTGAAATGCCGATGATGACGATGTTGTGTTCGGGATAAGCCAGTCCGCCGGTCCAGCCGGGTTCGTAAAGCACCGCATCGCGCATGTCCTGTGTATCGGCGTAGATATAGAGATCAGCGGGACTATCCAGTTTGAGACCGGTGCTTTTGGCGAGGTCACTCAACGATTGAACAGCCGAATCATGCAGCTCCGGCCCAAACGATTTGCTGCCGTACCAGTGCAGATTGAGCAGGCTGCCGGTCACCGTCTGCCAGGGATGTTGCTGATCCAGCCAGACGATCGATTGTTGCTCGGTCACGCTCTCGTGCGCGTTGGCATCGGTCACGCGCCAGCGCCACCAAATGTGCGAGCCGGGCGGCTGTGAGCCGCTTTGCTTCATTTCCCACGTCCACTTCACGTCGAGTTCTTTGCCCGGCGTGACATCAGGAAACGCTTTCGCTACGACCTTGCCGCAGGTCAGTTGATCGGAGCCGTATTCCAATACAACCTGATTGATCGGCGTGTCGCTCTTCAGGTGGACGCTGAAAGTGAGGCTATTCGGAAAATCGATCGTGGCCCGATCGTCGGTGGCGGCGATTGAGCCTTGCGCGTTGACCGCGGTTGCAGTCAACACCAGCACTAAAGCAAGGCTGATGATCATCAGCAAACGGCGCATAGGAAATCCTTTCAGCAAATGAGGTGCCAGCAATAAACTGACCACCAATGTTAGCGGCCGAGCTCGCGCAGCACGCGGGCGGTGATTTCGCGGAGGTCTTGATCGGTTGGCCCGGCTGGCGCGAGTTGATTCGGAAAACGACAGACGCCGCAGTGGGCGCAGAAGTCGCCGGCGTCGCCCGCGCGTGCCAGGCCCAGCGCCTGCCGCTGTGCGATCAACTTGGCGACTTGATCGGCTGACAACGGCTGGCCCTGGCCCAATACCGCCAGCATCATGGATACGCGCGCCATCTGATCGACCGTTTCCGTTTTGAGATACGCATCGGTCGGGCTGTTGCCGACGACGAGCGTGCCGTGGCGCTGCAAGATAATGGCGTCATGTCCGACGATCAATTCGCGGATGGCGTGCGCGTTTTCTTCGCTCGACGGTGTGGCGTATTGCGTCACGGGGATCACGCCCAACATCACGATGACTTCCGGGATCAGACATTGAGCCAGATCGAGACCGGCGATGCTGGCGGCCACGACGGTCGGCGGATGGGCGTGCACGATGCCGCGAATATCAGGCCGGCGGCGATAAGCTTCCAGGTGCATCCGCATTTCGGACGTGGGCTTGAGATCGCGATTCGCCGGGGTCGTCAGCCCGACGCGTCGGCCGTCCATGTCAACGATGATCAGCTGATCAGCCGTCATCAGTCCTTTGCACAGGCCGCTGGGCGTTGCCAGGACGCGCTGATCGTCGAGCCGCGCCGAGATGTTGCCATCGGTCGAGACGATGAGTCCGCGATCGTACAGCAGCTTGCCAACGCGGATCATCTCTTCACGGAGCAGACGTTCGTTGTGGAAGTTTGAAGCCAGAGGTTGAAAGTTGGAGGCAGCACTATTCAATATCGATCCGATCGATTATCCCGACGATCACGGCCCGCACCGCGCCATGGGGCGCCTGATTTAACATTTGGCGCGCCGAAGTGCCTTCGTCGAGCACCAGCACCGTATCGCCAACACCGGCCTGTAC
>JADGQE010000275.1 GCA_017882055.1 Thermoflexales bacterium | reverse complement strand
TGCCGTTGATTCAGTTCTTGATGGATCAACAGCGGGTGCAGGCCTGGATTACGGGCTTTGGGCTATGGGCGCCGCTGGTATTGATCGGCACGCTCGTTCTGCCGATGGTGCTGGGAATCTCGTCGTTTAGTTTGCTGCCGATTGTCGGTGCGTATGTGTTTGGCTTTTGGGCCGGCTTCCTCTACTCGGCGGTTGGACTCACGCTTGGCACCGCGATCAATATCGTGCTGGCGCGGCGCTTTGGCCGGCCGCTGGTCGATCGCTTGATCGATCCGAAGGTCGTGGCGCGCTTCGATCGCTTTACCGGCGAGCGCAGCACGCTGTTTTATGTGATCGTCTTTGTCATTCCGTGGATGCCGAAGGACCTGATCTGTTACGCGGTCGGTTTGAGCCGCGCTGCGTTAAAAGTGATGATTCCAGTCGCGGCGCTGGGCCGTTTGCCGAGTGTGGCCGTGCAATGCTGGTTGGCGGCGAATGCGACGACGCTGCCCCCGGCCTTGATTATTGGGGTACTGGCGGCGGGGGTGGTGCTGGCACTGATCGGTTATCGCTATCATCGGCAACTCGAGGTCGCGGCGCTCAATCTGGCGGCGCGCTTCGGGCGCAAAGCCCCCGTTGATGAAGGTGAGGCGTAAAATATGACGGGGCAGGTTTCGAAACCTGCCCCGTCATATTTGGTTTGTTAGCGTGCTGCTGCAATGCGTTTATCGAGTTCAGGCACCATTTCCTGGTGCTTGATCCACCACTCCTGACTCTTCTGCGCGTTCAATTCTTCGACCGATTTACCCTGCTGCTCAACCCACGTGTAATACTTTAGATTGTGCCACTGCTTGCGCATGTCGGTCGTGCCTTCGTGGATCCAATCGGTCTTCGCGCCGTAGAAGATGCTCTCTAACCGCGCGCCGGCCGCGAGTGTGTCCATCTTGCCGTAAGTCTCGGTCATTTCGTCCATCACCGAATAGTAGCGTGTGATCGTATCGGTGCAGATCGTGGTGATGACATCCCTGGGGCCGAAGTCGTAGAACCTGGCGGTCTTGATTGCGCCGAGGACGTTGCACACGCCGCTGATACCGAAGATGGAGGCAAGCTGCTTCACCTTCGCCTCCGGCACGCCGATGTGCGTCAGCAGTTCCATGCCCGGCTCTTCGACCAACAGCTGCAGGCCCTTCTTGCACTCGATGTCGTCGAGGCACATGATGGCGTCCATGTTCATCACGTTGTGAATCCACGTCACGTGCTTATCGCCGATGCCTTGAATGTCATGCGAGCCGTAGCCATTGTTATAGAGTGTGGGACATTGGGTCGGCTCAAGGCCGACGATCTTGTGTTCGGGCCACACTTGCTTGATGCGATCGCCCGCCGCGATTGTTCCGGCTGAGCCCATCGCGCTGCAGTAGGCGGCGATGTGGCCATCGCCCACGCCTTGTTTCTTGAGAACCTCAGCCAGTTCGACAATGGTATTGCCGGTGACATGATAGTGGAAGCGATAGTTGCCCATCACTTCAAATTGATTGAGGATGCGCGTGTTCGGATCCTGCTTCAGTTCCCAGGTCTTATCGTAGATCTCTTTAACGTTGCTCTCTGAGCCGACGGTTTTAATCACCTGCGCGCCGAACGACTCGATCATCTCGAAGCGTTCTTTGCTCATGCCTTGCGGCAGCACGACGATCGATTTGGCGCCGACGCGCCCACCGACCCAGGCGCCGCCGATGCCGTAGTTGCCGGTGCTGGGCCACACGACGGTATTTTTGGCGACATCGACTTCGCCGAACAGAATCTTCTCGGCCAGCACCGAATAGGCCGCGCCCACTTTATGCGCGCCGGTCGGGAAATCGCGCCCGTACAGCACGACGATCGGTGCTTCGACGCCGGTCAGTTCTTTGGGCAGCACTTCGTATTTGATCTGATTATCCGCGCCGCGCCAGGTGATGTTGTAAAGGTTGATTGGATTGAGTGGATCATCTTTCAACGCTTTGACGGCTTTGGCGCGGGTGGCCGGCTCGATTTTAGCGGGATGCAGCATTTCTTCGAAAGTGGGCCCGAGGATGGCCTGGGTTGGGTTGCTCATGCGATGCTCCTGTTGGTTAGGTTGAAGGCGTTGCCGGGTAGACATCAGACGTCAGACGACTACCGTCATTAAACCAGAAATCGGCCAAAAGGTCAACTACGCAGCTGCGCGAGGTCACTCGCCCAGGGTGACGATCACGCGGAAGGTCTGATAGACCGCGGGGATTCCAGTGCGTGATGCCTGGCTTTCTATTCCAGACGGAGCCGGTCGCCGTCGTCGGGCACGTAGATGGGGCCTTTGAAAAACTCGGCGGCTTCGGCCGTAAGCACGCGGCGATGATCGCTATGATTGCGGCTGACGTGCGTCAGCACTAGCTGCCTGGCGCCCGCCCGCGCCGCAATCTGTCCGGCTTGCCGCGCGTCGGAATGGAACAACATTTCGGGGCTGCCGTCCGGTTCCAGCGTGGCGCTGAACGAGGCTTCGTGAATGAGCAAGTCGCAGCCGGTCGCGAGGCTGGCGAGTTCATCGGACGGCGCAGTATCGGATGAAAAGGCCAGTGAGATGCCGCGCTCGAAAAAGTCTAAGCGCAGGCCAAGCACCGGCATATACGGTGGACCAAAGACGACCTGGCTGGTTAACTGCACGCCCTCGACCACGTCGTACGATTGGCGCGGACCTTCGGCCAGTTCGATCCATTCCATGTTGCGATATAAAGCGTCTGTGGCTTCCGGGAACGTCAACCGGATAACGGCCGTGACTGTTTCTCGGACGACCGCGCTGGCGAAGACTTTGAGCGGCGGATTTCTGGGCGCGATCTTCGTCAAGAGCGCAAGCTGTGGGAAGCCCAGAACATGATCGGCGTGGCCATGCGACAAGAAGATCGCCGTTACCTCTGCCGGATCGATCCCCGCGCGCTGCATGCCGTCAAAAACGCTCGGCCCGGCATCGGCCAGCAACAGCATATTCTCGGTTCGGACCGTGAAAGCCGTAGTGCCGCGACCTGCCGGCGGTACAGCCGAGCCGGTGCCGACGAATGTGATTTCGATCACTGCGATGACCTGCTGAAAGACTCAATGTAAGAAACCTGGTTTCCGGTGAAGTCAAAACCAGGTTTCTGTTTGGATTCCGGGCCAAAGAGATCGATTTAATAACTCATGGTGATTTCGATCAGCGTTTACCCCGATTACCCGGTGATTATACACACCTTGGTTTTCGCTCTCGATCCGCGTCCTCGCAGATCGTCGGCGGCGCCTGGCGGGCCACCACTTGCCGGTGGCAAGTGGACACACCGCACTGCGCCCACGCAGTGGGTGCAAGTGTGGCCGACGCCGACTTGAGCACGATCAGCGTTTACCCCGATGACGTCTTGACCGTTTCAGGCTGCCCTTGCACCGTGCCTGACACCACGGCGCAAGGGCGTGCCATTCCATTTGGTTGGTGAGGGGTGCTAGTCGGCCAGGCCTTCGACCGATTCCTGCACAACTTTCTTCAGTGCTTCGGTGGGCAGGGGTTTGTGGATTTCCGGCGCATGGATGAATTGATCCACGATGGGTTTGGTGTCGCCGATGTTGAGCTGCTGGAACAGGAACGCAAAGCGAGCCTCCAGGTCGGCGCCGATCACTTCGCGTATTTCGGCGGGCAGATTCCAGAAGTCGCGCTTGAACGGGCCAATGGCTTTCTTGCGTGACTTGTAGATGAATTGCTCTTCAGTGTCCTTGGGCTTGCGCTCGTCGGCGGCATTCACCTTGACCCATTCGTAGGTTTTTTCGCGCAGCGCGGCGGGCAGCGCCTTGTGATCGTAGACCAGGGTCTGGAAGGCGGTGGCAAGGTGTACTTCGTTCGCGCCGCATTCGACGAATTTGCTGAAGGCATTCTCCGGTAGCGTGCTGGCGCCATGCTGTACTGCGCCGCCCATGCCGTAGGCTGTGCGCGCGACTTCGCTCAGGTGACGCAGGATCTCAAAGTCAAGCGCAATGTTTGCGATGGTGCCGTCGGGCAGCACCACGCCGCCGTGCGACGTGCCGGTCTGGATGCTGATCTTGCTCATGCCGGCCACATCGCCCAACGCTTGATTGTAACCATCCATATAAGCGCGCATTTCTTCTTCGGTGCTGTTCTTGCCGCCGACTTCACCGATTTCGCCGCCAACTGAAAGGGTGACGCCCTGCGGCTGAAGCGAACGCACGAACTTCGTCAACTCGGCGCACAGTTCAAAGTTGACGCGCTGCTGCTCAACGATCGTCGGCTTCGACAGATCGACCAAAGTTGAAGTATCGATGTCGATGTTGAGAAAACCGGCCGGGACGGATTCGACCATCAAGTCTTTGACGGCGTTCAGTTCGGCTTCGGGACTGGCGGTGTACTTCTTGAGGTTGATCTGAAAGTGATCGCCTTGAATGAAGACCGGGCCGCGGTAGCCTTCTTTGATCGCGGCGGCCAGCATGGCGCTGACATATTCACTGGGTCGCTGATCGGTGTAGCCCATCTCGCTGCGGGCAATCTCGAAGATGAGGGCGGCCGCGTTGGCTTTGAGGGCCGCGCGAAAGGCCGCGCGGGCCGTGTCATACGCCATCATGCGGAGATTCATGGCCGGCACAGCCAGACGCTTGCCGACCTCGCCCCGGCCACGCGCCAGGTACAGCTCGTGGATCGAAGCCGGGCGGATGCCCAGGGTCTGCGCCGTTTCCCAGATCAGCCAGCGCGCGACGGCCTTCGTTTCGTCGTCGCTGAAAACGGCCTCGTAAACGAGACCGCTGATCCGATCGGGCAGCTGCGCTTCATCGCGGACGACGACCCGTTGGCCTTCGACGGCGATGGCGCCCTGCATGGATTGTAAAAGTGCATCAAGTGCTTTCATGGATCGTAGCTCCTAGTTTTGAACGACCTGGCTTGCCAAATCGAGGGATATGAGGGCATCGAAAACATTCGGCGTTTTCAAATCGGGTGAAGTGTAATGTCGGATGCGGACTTTGTCAACTGCGATTCGGTCTGATGGAATAGGCGGCGTTTGCGTCAGGCCGGTGAAGCGTCAGTCCGGCGTCAGCCGGATGTTTCCCTATTTGTAATCTTTTCTGTATAATGAAGCCGTAGTGGTTTCAAAACCATGTAATGAGGATGGAGGGTTTTATGCGTCGAGCAGCATTGATCGGACTCGTGCTTGCGTGCCTGGTGGCCGGTGTTGCCCAGGCCAGCGGCACTGCGTCGTTAGCATGGCCGCGTTACGACGTCGATATTCAGATCAACACGGATGGGACCCTCACGGTCACCGAGATTGAAACGATCCAGTTCAGCGGCGGATCGTATCACAAAGGTTTCGCCGTAATCCCGCAGAAACATGGCTCGATCAGCAACGTAAACGTGTGGGAAGGTAATCAGCGCTATCAGCTCAGCGGCTCGGCTCAGCCTAATACGTTTACGCTTGCGACGAATAAGAGTGGCGATATTGAGATTACGTGGTATTTCCCGGCCACTTCGAATTCAACCCACACCTTCAATTTGCAGTACACCGTCCGAGACGGATTGCTGTACTATCCCGGCAAGCAGTATGATCGATTGCAGTGGCAGGCGATCGCAGCCGATCATCAAGGCGTGATCGCGGCTTCTGAGATAACGGTGCATTTGCCTTCAGGCGCACCGATCTTCGTTGATGAGACCGGCACACACAGCGGTGTTGCCA
>JADGQE010000021.1 GCA_017882055.1 Thermoflexales bacterium | reverse complement strand
GCCGACAACGCCACCTGTGCCGGTTGTGCCTGAGCCTGCGCCGGTCGCCACACCGCCGGTGGCTGAAGTGCCTGAGGCGATGCCCAGTGCCGATGATGCGCTTGCCTTCTTGACGCGACTATCAGCGGGTAAAGAAGATCAATTGCGTGCCCAGGCCGAGCAAGAAGCCGCGGTGCGCATGGATGCGATTATGGGCCGCAAGCCGGCCGAGGCCGCGCCGGTTGCACCTGAGCCTGAACCGATCGTTGCCCCGGCTCCAGAGGCTGAGGTGCCTGATTGGTTAAGCCAGCTGACCACGCAGCCGGTTGAAGAAGCAGCCGAACCGACTCCATCGACTGAATTGCCGGAGTGGCTGCGGGGCCTGCAACCGCCTGAACCGATCGAGCAAATGGCGGCTGAAGAAACTGCGGCTGTTGAAAGCGTGGCTGAGCCGACTCCACCCGAGGAGCTGCCGGAGTGGCTGCGCGAGGTACAACTACAAGAAACAATTGCCGAACCCACTTCCGCGAGTGAATTACCTGAATGGCTGCGAGAGTTGCAGCCCTTGCCGTCTGAGACTGAGCCTGTCTCTGAAGAAACTGCGGCTGTTGAAAGCGCCGCTGTAGCCGCGCCAACCGCGTCATCGGTTATGCTTGAAGGCGAAGAGCCATTAGCTTATTTGCAGCGATTGGCCGATGAGAAACAGGCCCGGCTGTCTGGCGCAGTTCAGCCGCAAGTGAGTGAAGTCCAGGCTGCACTCGCAGTGACACCTGCGCCGCCTGTTGCTGAATCTCCCGCCGCGCCAGTTGCGGCCGCATCAGCTGCGGCTGAAGCCGCTGTGTCTGTTCCCGAAGCGATGCCCAGCGCCGATGAAGCACTCGCCTTTTTTGCGCGACTATCGGCGGGCAAAGAAGATCAACTGCGTGCCCAGGCCGAGCAAGAAGCCGTGGTGCGCATGGACGCGATCATGGGCCGCAAATCTGCCGAAGTGGCGCCTGTCGCCGCCGTATCGAAGCCTGAACCGGAGCCACAACCAGAGGCCAAACCGATCGAAGCAGTACCCTTGGCCGTGCCCGTTGAATCTGCGCCGGCGGCAGAAGTACCGGTTACTCGGCCTGTTGCGGAAGTCAAGTCGGCTGCGCGGCGTGCTGCACCCAAACCTGTGGCTGTACCTGCTGCAGAGGTCAAACCCACTGTGCCGGTTGTTGAACCTAAACCGAGTGCTCCTCCACCGGCTGAAACGCAACCCGCTGCGCCTGCTGCTGAGGCAGAGCCGGCATCGACGTTACCCGCCAGCTGGTGGATCCAATCGGCCGAAGATGAGGGCGAAGAGCCTATGGCCGAATTGCCGGTGCCGTACCTCGCACCACGACCCGCGCCGAGCGGGCCGGTGACGTCCCGCCTGAAGCGCGATCGAGGCAAGACGCGTGAACTGACGCCGCCCGCAGCGCCACCGCCTCCGCCGACTCCGACAGTGGTCTCGGTCAGTTTAGAGCCGCTGCTGGTTCGATTGCAGTATAACAAAAACGATCATGATGCGCGCTTGCAACTGGCGCGCGCCTACTGGGCCATGGGCGATCGCGATCAGTCACTGGCTACGTACGCCAGGCTCGCCGGGTCCAATGTGTTGACTGAAGACCTTATGGCTGATCTGGAGCGCGTTGTCGAGATTTATCAGGACGCCGATTGGTTCCGGCTGCTGGGCGATGTTTACATGAAGAATAGCCGGCTGCCACGCGCGTTGGATATGTATCGCCGCGCGTTGACCCAATTGTAAATCCGGACCTGACAGGTTTTTTGTGAGAGGAGAATTTTTCTGTGGAACGAACGCTCGTGATTTTGAAACCGGATACCGTGCAGCGCGGCTTGGTCGGCGTGATTACCTCGCGGTTGGAGCAGCGTGGTATCAAACTTGTCGGATTGAAGCTGCTTCAGATCTCGGCTGAACTCGCGGCGCGGCATTATGCGGTTCACAAAGGCAAGTCGTTTTATGAGGGGCTGATCCACTATATCACTTCCAGCCCGGTGGTCGTGCAGTGCTGGGAGGGCAAACGTGTGATCGAAGTGGTGCGCCGTACCTGCGGCTCAACCAACCCGACGGATGCCGATCTCGGCACGATTCGCGCCGACTTCGGCGTGGAGATTGGTCGCAACCTGATTCACGCCTCAGACGGGGCGGACACGGCGGCCTACGAAATTCCCTTGTATTTCACCGAAGCTGAGCTCGTGGCGTGGGATCGCGCCGTCGATTGCTGGATCAACGAATAATCGCCGCTTTCGAAATGAAAAGACCTCCAAGCGTGGAGGTCTTTTTTGTTGGCAAAGAATCAAACTAACGACGTCGGCCCATCACGCGCAACAGCATCAGGAATAAGTTGATGAAGTCAAGATACAGTCTAAGCGCGCCAATGATCGAAGCCTTGTGCTCGGCCTCACCGGACAGCCCGGCGGCAGCCATGCGCTTGAGTTTCTGTGTGTCATAGGCTGTCAGCCCGACGAAGATCAGGATTCCGACATACGTGATGATCCAGTAGAGCGCAGAGTTTTGCAGGAAGATATTGACGATCGAGCCGAGCACCACTCCGATTAAGCCCATCAGTAGAAACCCGCCCAGCCGCGTCAAATCCATCTTCGTGAAGTAACCAATTGCGCTCATCAGCGCAAAAGTCCCGGCTGTTACCCCGAAAGTTGCCGTGATACTGGCATCTGTGTACACTAGAAAGATTATCGACAGGGTGACGCCGGTCAGACCCGCGTAAGCGAAAAACAGGATCGTAGCCGCAATGACAGACAAACGGTTCACGAGCAGGCTCAACACTAATACGACGGCCAGTTCGCCGATAATGAGGATCAAGAAAAGCGGGCTACTGATCAGTTGAATCTGAAAGGCTTGATTGGCGGCGACGGCGGCTGAGACGATGGCTGTGACCATCAAGGCGGTGGCCATCCACAGATAGACCCGCGACATGAATGCCTGTACATCGGTTTGTGATTCGGTCAGGCTGACAGAGTTGATTTGTGACATGACTCTCCTTTTTTAGCGTAAGTGGCCCAATAAGGTCACTGCATCTTCAGAACGACCGGGGCTTCTTTCCACAGATCTTCCAGTTGATAGAAGTCGCGCTGGCTCTGCGCGAAGATATGCACGACGATGCCGATAAAGTCCACGAGTACCCAACCTGATTCGGATCGGCCTTCAATCCGGCGGGGCTTGACTTCGTAGTTCTGCAGCGTGAACTCGCCAATGCCGTCTTGGATGGCTTTGATCTGGCGCTCGCTCTTGGCCGAGCAGATGACAAAATAATCGGCGAAGGGCGATTGCTCGCGAATATCCAGCAGAATGATGTCTTCACCTTGTTTATCCGAGATGGCTTCGATGATACCGTGTGCAAGTTCGATGAGTTCCAGAGTATCCTCCTGTTGTGGTTTTGTGAAAGGTCTCAGGTGAGCCTTCGCAAGATTTAGTTGTCGTCGTTTCGTTCACGCACGTTGTGTTCGGCTTGAAGCAGGGCGCTGCCGGCCAGCACCAGAAACATCGAACCGGCCACGCCGCCAAAGCTGGTGACACCCGGCACAGGGTTCAATCCGATTGTACCACCTAGCGCCGGAAAGCCTAATATCAATCCCGCCGCGATCAGGAGCCAGCCTATGCCGCTCATGCCGGGAGTGGACAAGGCCCGGCTGCGGGCGGCAAGTGCCAGGTAGATCGAAAGGATGAGTGTGCCGGCCAAGATGTACAATGCAAGTCGGGCATACGTTGTGCCCGTCTCGTTCAGCGTGCCATAGCTCATCACCGTCAAGTAAACGACCAGGAAGACGCTCACGCCAACCAGGCCGGTGATCAAGGTCGCAATGACGAGCACCCGATCGCTGTCGATGCGCGAAGCATTCATACATCATCCCCCGTGTACTGATGAGACTCTGACCTGTCCCAATCGTAACCGCACAAGCGCAGGCTGTCAAGCGAAGGCGCGGATCAAAGGCCAAGGACTTGGCTTCGATCCGCGCCTCTTGCATTTACTAACGATCAGTCAGGTCGGCTGAAAGCTCGACTGGTCTAACGCTACTTGCTATTTAAGGCTGCAACGCCGGGCAGCACTTTGCCTTCGAGGAATTCGAGGCTGGCGCCGCCGCCGGTGGAGACGTGCGTCATTTGTTTGGCAACGCCCGCTTTCTTCACGGCGCTGGCGCTGTCGCCGCCGCCGATGACGGTCGTCGCGCCGCTGGTCGCCAACATCCTTGCAATGGCAAAGGTGCCTTCGGCAAACTTCGGCATTTCAAACACGCCCATCGGGCCGTTCCAGACCACCAGCTTCGCGCCCTTGAGCGCGGCGCTGAAGGTTTCGATCGACCTGGGACCGATGTCCATGATGCGCCAACCTGCCGGGACTTTGTCCACGTCTACGACCTGGCTATTGGCCTCGGCCTCGAATTTGTCTGCGATCACGGCGTCGATGGGCAGCAGCAGCTGGTTGCCCGATTTAGTTAGAATGCCTTTGGCTGTCTCGATCGAGCTGGCTTCCACCAGACTATCGGCCATGTTGTAACCTTGGGCCGCGAGGAAGGTGTTGGCCATGCCGCCGCCGATGATCAGCTTGTCGCACCTGGTGAGCAAGTTCTCGATCACGGCGATCTTGTCGCTGATCTTCGCGCCGCCCAGAATCGCGATGTACGGATGCTCGGGATTCGACGTGGCGCGGCCGAGGTATTCCAGTTCCTGCTCCATCAAGAAACCCGCCACGGCCACGGGCAGCTGATGCGCGATGCCTTCGACGCTGGCGTGCGCGCGGTGTGCTGAACCGAACGCATCGCACACATACACTTCGCCGAGCGCGGCGAGTTTCTTCGCAAACTCGGGATCGTTCTTTTCCTCTTCCTTGTGGAAGCGAACATTTTCAAGCAGCATCACTTCGCCGGGCTTCAGTTCTTTAGCCATCGCTTCAACTTCGGGGCCGATGCAATCGGGCGCCATCTTCACGGGTTTGCCCAACAGCTTAGCCAATGTTTCTGATGCGGGCTTCAAACTGAATTCTGCTTCAAAGCCAGCGCCCTTGGGGCGGCCCAGATGACTCATCAGCACGAGCGACGCGCCTTGCTCCAGGATGTATTGAATCGTCGGCAACGAGGCTTTGATGCGTTTGTCGTCGGTGACCACGCCCTTATCCATCGGGACGTTGAAATCGACGCGCATGATGACGCGCTTGCCTTTGAGATCGATATCTTTAACGGTTTTCTTGTCCATTTCTGATTTCTGATTTCTGATTTTCGATTGCTGATTGTGAACCCTTGCAATCCGAAATCCACAATCAGCAATCAGCAATCACTAAAGTTTGCTTGCCATCAGGTTGGCGAGGTCGGCGGTGCGAACCGAGTAACCCCACTCGTTGTCGTACCAGGCCACGACTTTGAGGAAGTCGTTCTTCTCTTTGCCGAGGACCATCGTGAATGGCAGGTCCACTGACGAGCTGTGCGGATCACCCTTGTAATCGATGCTGACCAGCGGCTCATCGACGGCGGCCAAAATGCCCTTCATCGGGCCAGCAGCGGCATCGCGGAAAGCCTGGCGTAGTTCTTCGGTGGTGCAGGCCACTTCCACTTGCGCGGTGAAGTCTACGACCGATACGGTCGAGGTCGGCACGCGCAGCGAGTAGCCGTCGAACTTGCCCTTCAGATCTGGAATGACTAGCGCCACAGCCTTGGCGGCGCCAGTCGTCGTCGGGATGATGTTCAGCGCGGCAGCGCGGGCGCGGCGCAGATCGCTGTGTGGCATGTCGAGGATCTTTTGATCGTTGGTGTAAGCGTGAATCGTGGTCATAAATCCGCGCTTGATCACGTACTTGTCATGCACAACCTTAGCGGCCGGAGCCAGGCAGTTAGTCGTGCACGAAGCGTTCGACACGACGTGATGATTCGCCGGATCATACTTGTCATCGTTGACGCCCATCACGATGGTGAGGTCTTCGCCTTCGGCCGGGGCGGAGATGATGACCTTCCTGGCGCCACCCCTGGTGATGTGGTTCTCAGCGCCCAGCACCATCTTGCCCTTCTTGTTCATGCCGTCTTTCTTGATGGTGAACAGGCCGGTGCTCTCGATGACGATGTCGATGCCCAGATCGCCCCATGGAATCTTCGAGGGATCGGTTTCTTTGAAGGCCTGAACCTTCTTGCCGTCGATGTGCAGCCCGTCTTCGGCGGCTTCGACGGTGCCATTGAACTTGCCGTAGTTCGAATCATACTTCAGCAAGTGGGCCATCGTCTTCATGTCGCCGATGTCGTTGAAGGCGACAACTTCCAACGTGTTCGGGTAGTTATCCCGAATAGCCTTGAGCACTTGCCGTCCGATACGGCCAAATCCGTTAATACCAACTTTTACAGCCATTGCAATCTCTCCTTGTGAGAATAGTGTGTTTGAAAGAATTTTAGCTGCTTGCGCGCGATATCGGCTGTTACGCGGGCACTAATCGCCAGTGTTGCGGCTCAGGAATCACGTCGCCAAATTCACGGGCTGTATCGAGCCACAACTCGATGGCATCTTTTACATTGGCCAGCGCTTCGGTTTGCGACGTGGCATGTGCCATACAACCCGGCAGCTCGGGAACTTCGGCGATGAACGCCTGGTCTTCATCGCTCCAATAGATCAAAATCTGATACTTGTACATCCGTGTTTGCCTACGACACGATTACTCTCTAGCGATCCGGCGCATCTTGCTCCACATCAACGCCATTGCGCCGACGGTCGTGAAGACAGCAATTGCGATTTTCGTCGCGTCCACGATCGGTTCAACTTCCACACCGGACGGCCCGATCGTGATCACGGCCACCGGGCGCGCCGCAGATCCGCCGCCGCCGCCTGTTCCAATACTGTAACCGCTGTCTTGAGGTTGGCCCTGCGCTTCGCCGTCGGCCGTCTGTTTTTCAGCCGGCTGAGGTCCTCCTCCGCCGCCTGATCCAAAGCCCACGCCGATGCTGACTTCGGCCGCAGTGATAACGGTGTAATCACCGGCTGAGACCGGCGGACTGAACACGGCGGCTGGCCGGGCGGTGGCGATTAGCTTGTCGATCAATTCCAGACTTTGGGCCTGGCCTTTTTCGATCGTGATACCCATTTTTTCGAGGAAACTACTCATCTTGATGGCTCCTTGTTTGTGCTAAGACCGCACTGATTATAACCGAAACTAATGCGAGAGCAAACACCCCCACTTGCGCCAAGCGGGTAGCATCGACAATCGGAATGCGTTTGGTCTGCCCGTTCTCTTCGACCAGAACCGCTGTAGGCCGATTCCACACAAAGCCGCCAAACGGCAAACGAATAATCAAGGCCCGCGATTGCAGCGCGAGGCTGACGTTTCCGGTCGTGATCTTTTCGCTCGTATTCGTTTGGAATTGAATGATGTCTTTGAGTTGCGGCATAGATTTCACCTTCCTTTCCCTAGCAATGCTTTGTCAAAGAAATCCGTAATTATCTGTGCGTACTCGGTTGGTCGAACAGCCGGCCCGGTGCCATGCTGCGCCTCCGGGATTTTCCACACGGTCTTGGGTTCGCGGGCTTGATCGAAGTAGTATTGCGCCAACCGTTGTTCGACGTCGCTATCTGGCCCAGTGGCAATGATCATCAACGGGCGCGGCGAGATATGCCCAATGACTTCTGCTACCCCGGCCGGAGCCGGCACGCCCACGACCACTGAGAAGACTCGATCTTCAAGCCAATTGGATAGCTTGAATAACCATTCGCCGATGTCGGCGGAGGACGGTATATCCTCGGCTCGCGCCAGACTGGGCCTATCATCGATGACGGCCTGGCTGGCATCCGTTTGCGCGGCGGCCCGCATGGCCACTTGCCTGCCAATCGAGAAACCCAGGATGCCGATTCGCGTTGGATCGACGTCGCTGCGATGATGCAGAAACTTTAGCGCCGCAGTGACATCGTTGACGTCGGTCCAACCAAATGAGCGTTGGTTGCCGCCACTCTGGCCGTGACCGCGCATATCATACATCAAAACACCGAATCCGTCTTGGGCCAGCATTTCGGCGCGCGGCCGCATTTCGCTGCGATTGGCCCCATAGCCGTGCAACAAAATCACCGCGGCCCTGTTCTTCGATGGAACGTACCAGCCGAATAAAGTTACGCCGTCGCTGCTGGTGAAGTTGATGCTTTCATAAGCGAAGGTCGAGTCCGTTGGCAGACTGCAACAATTCGGATCAGGCGCTGTGCGTGTGATCGAAGCAATGTCCAGTGCCATGATCCCGCAATACGCCAGCCCGAATCCGCCCATGAGACCGACGGCGAGTAGTTTGAACCAGTACTTGCAACCGCGTTTCCGGTGTGCAGCAGATTTCATCAAATGACCCCTGCCCACTGCAATGCGGGAACGATCAAAGCATTCCACGTGTAACCCGATCGATCCGGGTTGACTGTGCCGATGGCTTCCGGCGCCAGGATGATGACTTCTTTCGAGCGATGATCGGTAGCCAGTTCGAGCGTGACCAGATCCTCGATCAATTGTTTGATGGCTGGCTGAGACGCGATTTTGTAACTGAGCGCTAAGGCAATCAATGTGTACATCGGCCAGTAGCCGCCGTTTTGATAATCGCCCGGCCAATTCAAGCCCGGCGCAAAATATTTCTCGCGCGGCAAAAACGATCCATCTGGCGCACAGATGGTTTTGATGCCGACGATGGCATTGTCCTTGGTGACGCTGGCCGTTTGCCGAAATCGATCGATCGTCGATCGGATCATGTCGTCGGGCAGCGCCGATTCATCAAACAGCCACCGCAGCAAGAATTCTGGAAACAAAGCGGATATATCGAGTTTGTCCGCCCACCACGAATCCTGGCCCAATGTCAGCGCGCCGAGACTGGGACGATAGAAGGCCGCATAGCGTGATCGAGCGTTGGCGTAATCTTGACGTGTGACGCTGCCCCAGCCCAGTTCGATCATCGCTCGCACGGCGACGACGTATAAGCCTTGATTGTGTGTGATGCGTTCGGCTGTGTCGAACTGCACCGTATCGGCCCAGTAGCGAAACGCGCCGGCCGGCGAGATGAATTGATCGGCACGCACGTGCGCTTCGATGAAAGCAAAGGCCCTTTCGACCACGCTTTGATCGACTGCGACACGCTGACGTTTGAGCCACATCGACCAGATGACGAACAGCAGCGATGAATCGTCGTCTTGCGCCGGAAACTGTGGATCGTCGTTCGGATCAAATGGCACGGCGGTGCGAATCTGGCCGGTCGCTCGATCGGACGTGCGGGCGAACCAGCGATAGCATTCTTCGCTCAGGCCCGCATCGTTCAACGCCAGCGGTCCGTAGAACGCGTCACGAACGTAAGTGGCTTGCGGATAAAAATGGCTGGAGAGCAGCGCGCGTTGTCCGCCATGCACGACGACGTTCTGGCGAGTGTTGTTAAAGTAATCCGGCAGCAGATTGGCAATTCTGGATGGCGGCGGAATCTGTTCACCGACTGAGCTGAGCACTTCACACACACGCGCCAGCGCCAGCGTCAAGCCGGCCGCGCCGATCAATTTGAGTGCATCGCGGCGGCTGGTGTTCATGCGTTAAGGATGTAATTTGCCGAGGGCCTGTATGACGGCTCGTGCGAGTTTGGGCGAATCATGCCGCCACGGATAGGTTTCATCAATCACATCCGCCGCAATGATCCGCAGTGTTTCGGACGGCGGCTCGGCCTGGATGATCTTGCCCACGCCGGGCGGCGCATTCTGCCATTCGATGTTGGTGCGCGAGTTGACGAGCACCGCATCGATGACTCCGGGACCAATGTGCCGTTCGATCGCCTGGACGTGATCGCTGACGCTGTAGCCATCAGTTTCGCCGTGTTGGGTGGCTACGTTGCAGACATAGAGTACTAAGGCTCGACTGGCACGGAGTGCAGCGGGAATACCGTCGATGAGCAGGTTGGGCAGCACGCTGGTATACAGGCTGCCGGGGCCAAGGACGATCACATCGGCTTCAAGGATCGCGCGGATCGATTCAGGGTAAGGCCGCACACGGGCAGGCTGCAGGATCACGCGCTCGATCTTGCCGCCGGAATGCGTAATGGCCGATTCGCCCTCGACTTGCCGCAGGCCCTGCTCGGTGTGTATCTCGGCGCTGAGCCGAATGTCACTCAGCGTGCTCGGCAGGATGCGGCCGACGATCGCCAGCACGCGGCTGCTTTCGATCAGCGCCTGTTCGAATGAGCCGCTCACATCGGCCATGGCCGTGATGAAGAGATTGCCGAAGGCGTGACCGTCGAGTCCCTCGACCTGGCCGAAGCGATACTGAAAGAGCTGTGTCGTCAACGCTTCATCGTCGGCCAGCGCCGCCAGGCAGTTGCGAAAATCGCCGGGCGGCAGCACGCCCATCTCGCGCCGCAGTCGTCCGCTGGATCCGCCGTCGTCGGCCACGGTGACGATGCCGGTGATGTTGGTGGTGTAGTGTTTAATGCCGCGTAGAAAGGTTGAGAGGCCGGTGCCGCCGCCAATCGCCACGACCCTGGGTCCGCGCTCGCGCTGATAATGTTGATAGAGAATATCGGCCACAGGCTGATCGCCGGGCCGGATGAAGGGTTTGAGGATCGATCGATTGAGTCGGATGAGGGCGACCACAATCGCAGTGATGCCCAGACCGCCAACAAGCACAGCCCAAAGCAGTGGTGGCAAGAACTGAAGCGAGAGCACGGTGGCAACATCGGGCAAGCCCAGGTTACGGTAGAGATCGACGAACAGGTAAGCGAAGCCAAGGCCGAGCAGTGTTACGCCGAAGATCAGCAACACTAGCCAGCGGCGGACCCCCATGTCGAGTGACAACCATTTCCACGTGGGGGCTAGGCGCAAGCGATCGAAGATGGACGCGGACGCTTTGCGTGGACTCATAAGAAATCGTGCAGCTCGTTCGAGATTGTAACAGAAAGGGCAGGGGGTGTCAAAGAAATGCAGAATGCAAAATGTAGAATGTTGCGCGGATCAGGTGTCCAAAGTATAATGCGCTCGGTCAATTGACTAAATCTTTCACACGAGGTAATGATGGCTGATTTTAAACTTCTGCATGATTTGCTGGCTCCCAATTCAAGCAAAATCGTTTTGCTAGTGATGGATGGGGTAGGCGGATTGCCGCGCGAACTCAACGGCCCGACCGAACTCGAATTTGCCAACACGCCGAATCTCGATCGACTGGCCGTGGAAGGCAACCTGGGTTTGGCGACGCCCGTGCGTGCCGGCATTGCGCCCGGCAGCGGGCCAGGTCACCTGGCGCTGTTCGGATATGATTCCGTCGAATATCAAATTGGGCGCGGTGTGCTCGAATCGCTGGGGATCAACTTTGATCTGAAGCCGACGGATGTGGCAGCGCGCGGTAATTTCTGCACGGTGGATGCTGAAGGATCGATCATCGATCGGCGTGCGGGGCGCATTCCCACATCGAAGTGCGTGGAGCTGGTGAATAAACTGCGCCCGATTACGTTGCCGGGCGTTGAACTCTTTGTCGAGCCGGTGCAGGATTATCGCTTCTGCCTGGTTCTGCGCGGCGAAGGACTCAACGGGGAGATCGAAGACACCGATCCGCAGCGCAAAGCGCCGCCGCTGCCGGCCCGTGCCAAGACAGCCGCCGCGCAGCACACCGCCGATCTCGTCAATCAATGGATCGCACAGGCCCGCGAGATTCTGAAGAACGAATCACCGGCCAATGCACTGACACTGCGCGGCTTCGCCATCGATCCGGCGCTGCCGAAGTTCCCCGATGTTTACAAACTGCGCTCGGCGTGCGTGGCGGTTTATCCGATGTACAAAGGCGTGTCGAAATTGGTCGGCATGGACATCGTCCAATTCGAAGGCGGCAAGCCCGAAGATGAATTCAAGGCTGTGGCCGATAACTGGGATAAGTACGATTTCTTCTTCATTCACATCAAGTATACGGATAGCCGTGGTGAAGACGGCGACTTTGAGGCGAAGGCGAAAGTGATCGAAGGGGTCGATGCCGCGCTGCCGCAATTGCTGGCGCTCAAGCCGGATGTGCTGATCGTCACCGGCGATCACTCGACGCCCGCCGTCATGAAGAGCCACTCGTGGCATCCACTGCCGGTGTTATTGTGGGCGCCCGGTATGACGCGCCGCGACAAATGCAAAGCCTTCGGCGAGACTGAGGCCATCAAGGGCGCGCTGGGCCACTTCCCGTCGACGGATTTGATGCAGTTTGCGCTGGCCTACTCGAAGCGGCTGCAGAAGTTCGGCGCTTAGGTTAGGACCAATACTATTGAGTGAGCGGGCCGGGCTCCCACGCCCGCAGCCTAATCCGAGAAGCTGATTCACGCAGATTTGCACTGATTGGAAAACAAACGCCCCGATCGAAAGATCGGGGCGTTTTGATTGTGTGTTCGCGTTGGTCGGCGTGGTTGGAAGTCACGCGTTACGTGTCACTCTTTTTAGCCAAATCTGGCTCAATACCAGGATGATCAGCGCCATGACCACCGTCATCGCACCGATGGTGATCGCCGCATCGCTCCAGAATTGCTCGGGATACAATCGAATGAGTGTGTCGGTGTAGAGAAAGGCAAACGAATCACCTTCAAAAAACGCCTGATGAAACGTCAAGAAGAAAGAATCGAAGTTGATGAAGATGTAGGCGATTAACACGGCCAGCAGCGTTAGCGTGAGTGCCGCACCCCAGCGCAGCCCCTTGGGGATCAGCGTGCGCCACTGAGTTGATTTTCTCAGGAGGATGGCGAGCATGACCATCAGCGCCAGGCCGATCAACTGGGCAGGATAGACTTTTTCGATGAGGCTGCGTACATCGGTCATGTGTTTGATCTCGCGCTGATTGAAAGCGAGCGACCCGTCAGGCAGCGTGGCTCGTTCTAAGAGAATGATGCCTTCGCTTTGCGGCAGCACCGAGTGCATTCCGATTAAAGCCAACGGCGTGCGCTGTTCGAGTGTGAAACCGTAGGCATCGGGCGGAAAGCCCGGGCGGCTGTATTCGAAGTAGATGAACCAGTCATTCGCTAGAATGCGAATGCTGCTGACGACGAGCAGAAAAGGCAGCGCCAGGGCGATGATGAAAGTGCATAGTCTTTTGAGCATGGAGTATCCTTGTGGACTGGCATGGTGACCGGGTAAAGTGTTCACCCTGTCATGGCAATTTCTCTTCCCCGCTCGATAGGCCAAACAAGAAGTCCAGCATAATGGCGTTGGTCAGCCGCTCGACCGGGGCCTTGTCATCGGTGAAGATGATGGCGTCCGGCGCGATGGTGCGCACATTTTGGAGTGCGCGTTCGGCGGTGGCACGCACCATCGGATGCGTCATCGCAGCCAGGTTGGCGCGCAGGTTGTTGATCGAGGTCGGCTGCATCGTCGCAAAGACGACCGAGTTGAACGAACCGCTGACGTTGATTACGTGCACGGACGGAAAGACCTCCTGGGCGGTACGCGCGATCGCGTCCACCATCTGGTAATCGGTGCGCGTATGACCGACGTTCATGACGACCACGCCGTCGTCAGTGAGATGCTGCTTGATTTCGATCATATATTCGCGCGTGGTCAGGTGCCACGGAATGTAGGGCACGCGAAAGGCATCGAGACCGATGACGCTGTAATGATAAGGTGAATTGGCCAACGCGACTCGTCCATCGCCGACAATGGCATTGAGGTTGCTCAGGTTCATATCAAAATACTTGCGGCCCACGTCGACGATGCGCGGATCGATCTCGATGCCATCAATCGGAATCGGGCCGAAGAGCGTGGTATACGATCGGGCGATGGTGCCGCCGGCCAACCCGACGATCGCCAGTCGCTTGAGATGATCGGGCGAGTAAGGCGGGGCGTTGAAGAACGGCGCGAGCGTGAAGTAGTCCCAGGTGCCGTTGGTCTGAATCGAGTTGGGGTTGTAGACGGAATGAATCCCCTGGCCTTCGTTAAGCAGCAAGTAGCGTGTGCTGCCGCGTTCCACGACTTGAATATAGTTGTAGCCGGATTCGCCTTGATAAATCGTGCCGGCGATTTCGCTGAACGAAATTGGCAGCGCGGCGTGCAGGCCAATCAACACCAGCGGCATCCACAAGAATTTGAGCGCGTGTTTGCCCAGGCCCATCAGGCCGATCGCCAGTAAGACCAATGCCAGCGTGACGAAGGTGCCGCGTGTGCCGACGAGGTCAAGCAGTACGAGCTCGGGCAGGAACGATCCGATGACGCTGCCGATGGTGGAGACGGCATACAATCGACCGGCGACGTGGCCCGCTCGCTCGATATTTTGCATGGACAGTCGAATGGCAAAAGGCGAGATGCAGCCCAGCAGCGTAATCGGCACCGAAAACAGGATCAACGTGACACCGACGGCGAGGATCAGCAGAGCCACGTCAACGTTGGCAAGGTTCTGCAGATTGTCGCGCGCGAGTCGCAGCAGCGGCTGAGCGACAAACGGAATCAGGCCGACGATGAACGCGCCCCAGACGATGATGCGGTACATCGTGGTTGCGCGGGGGCTGCGATCGGCCCAGCGACCGCCCACGGTATAGCCGACCGAGAGGTACAGCAGGATCAGGCCGATCACGACGGCGGAGATTAGATTGGATGCGCCAAAGACCGGCGCAAACAATCGGAAGGCCGACAGTTCGACTGCCAGGGTCGTCAGGCCGCTGAAGAAAACAGCGATGAGCAATCTCTGATCGCCAGGCTTTGATTTCTGATCGACGGGTTGGTTGTGAATCATAGTGGGCGGTATTATAATCGAGTTGCGCCGACTTGCCAGTCGGCTTTTTTCGAGATGGTGAGGAACTGTGATCAATTCAAAGTCAGTCGCTGAAAATCAAAAGATCGATGCCCATAAGCCGCGTGTGCTGCGTCGCAATGTAACTGCACTGATGATCGACAGCGGAGGATTCGGCATGGCGATGGGCTTCATCGGCTATAGCACGGTACTGCCGGCGCTGGCTCTGGCCTTGACTCACTCCGAGCCGCTGGTGGGCCTGGTCAGCACGGTCTGGGTGGGCCTGTGGTTGCTGCCGCAGATCATCGCCGGGCGCTGGATGGCCGGTCGGCCGCGCAAGAAGCCGATCCTGGTCTATGCCGGGGCAATCAGTCGTTTCACGTTGGCGCTTTTCGCCATCTTGCTGATCTTTGGCAAAGCCATCGATCGCAGTTGGCTGTTTGTGTTTTTCCTGATCGCCATCGCCATCTTCCGTGGCGCCGATGCCTTTGCCGCGGTGGCGTGGTTCGACGTGATCAGCAAAGTGCTGCCATTGAATTTGCGAGGGCGGGTGCTGGGCGTCATGCAGGCCATTGGGTTTGGCTTGCAATTCCTGGCGTCGTTCGTGGTGACGTGGGCGTTAGGCGCGTTTGGCCCAACGTTTCCAGAGAACTACGCCATTTTGTTTGGCCTGGCGGCGGTCGGTGTTTTGATCTCATTGGCCATGCTGGCTTGCTTGATTGAACCGGTGGCCGAAGTGACCCACAACGTGTCCGATCAGCTGAATCTCACCCAGCATGTGCGGCACATCTGGCGGACCGATCGGGCGTTTCGGCAACTTTCGATTGCGCGGATTCTGGTGGGTATCAATGCCCTGGCCCTGCCGTTTTATGTGGTCCATGCGACCGAGTATCTGCATGTGCCGTCTGATTCGATTGGCTTGTTTCTGGCTGCGCAGACGATCGGCGGCGTGTTGTCAGCGGCGATACTGGGTGTCGTCAATGAGCGCTATGGTTCGGCCATCGTCGTGCGCATGACGCAGCTGCTGGCGCTCATCCCGCCTGTGCTTGGAGCCGTGCTCCACTTCGTCGGTCTGGGCAATATCACGCTGGCGACCATCGGTTATCTACTGGCCTTTGCGGCGATCGGCGCAACCGACGGTTCTTATATGGTGGGTTATCTCGCCTACATTCTCGAAATTGCACCCGAGAGTGAGCGGACGGCGTATACCGGCTTAGCCAATACCATCGGCGGGCTGCTGGTCATTGCACCGACGATCGGTGGTGTGCTGTTGCAGCTGACCTCGTTCCCGGTGCTGTTCATCGCGGCCGGACTCGGCCCGCTGGCGGGGTTGTTTGTAGCGTGGACGCTGCCGAAGGCGAAGCAGCAAGAATAGCGAGTGGGGAGTTGGGGATTAGGGATCGGGGATCGGAGAACGGGGATCAGGCAATTGATCCCCGGTATTTGTTTACCGCGTCTTCGGGAGTGTCATTCTGAGCGCTTTTTGCGAAGAATCTCTACCTCGAATGGCACTCAAGGCTGATCAGCGCAGAGATGCTTCGTCGCAAAAACGCTCCTCAGCATGACACCGCGGTAAACAATTACGATCCCCAATTGTGTTTTATGCGCCGTCACGAATTCTTGCGGACGTGAGGAAACCAAATTGCAGATGATTTTGCGTAACTACTCAGCCCGCATCCTTCGACTACGCGCCGCGCATCCTGAGCAGAGTGAAATGAAGTCGAAGGAGCGCGGCGCTCCGCTCAGGAGGCTGAGTAGTTACGATTTTGCTTCATGCCCTATCTTAGGCTATACTCAGGCTATGCTCACGCGCAAGAAGCGAATTGCCCCGGAGATACCCAATGCCTGATCATTCCAACGGTTCATCTGCTTCACCTTCATCTTCGGAGTCGAATGTCAGCGGCGGTATCAACGCCAATACGCAAGGCGGCGACCTATCCGTTGGGCAGGATCTGATTGGCCGCGACAAGACTGTGTCCTCTGGCACGTACATCGAACGGGTCGAGCATTACCACGCCGCTGCATCGCCCGAACCTTCCACTTCGCCATCTGTACCACCAAAACCAGCCGTTGCTGTGCCGGGTAGTCCTGCTTCACTCA